>NZ_JAYGIM010000002.1:0-103836 GCF_034930985.1 Arcicella lustrica | reverse complement strand
AATTCGTATTACCAATGACTTATTGTAACACGTAAAAATTATAAAATAGTGTTACAATAACCCATTGTAACACGTAAAAACTATAAAGTAGTGTTACAATGACTCATTGTAACACGTAAAAATTATAAAGTAGTATTACAATGACCTATTGTAACACGTAAAAATTATAAAATAGTGTTACAATGACTCATTGTAACACGTAAAAATTATAAAGTAGTATTACAATGAGCTATTGTAATACGTAAAAATTATAAAGTCGTGTTACAATGATTCATTATAACACGTAAAAATTGTAAAGTAGTATTACAATAAAAATTGTAAAGTAGTATTACAATGAGTTATTGTTACACAGCAAAAAATTAAAAGCCTCCGGAGTGTTCACTCAACTTGTGAAATTCTATCTTCAAATGTAATGATTAGTTCTGCAAGCTCCAATATTCCTCTATTTATCATCAAATTTTCTTCCTAAATCTTCCCTGTTCTTTCTCGCACAAACTGTGCTAAATCGCACATTTATTGTATTTCTTATTTTGTTTAATTCTCTGATATTCAGTTCGTTATTGTTTGGCATTGTCTTTGGAATACTAATAGCAAATCTAATCATATTATGGACAAAGAAATCTCTCAAAACCTTATTAATCAACGGAAATCTAAAAAATGGTTTATCGGTTTGTCGCTTGTGTTTGCCTTGCTTGTGTTGTTGTACTTTTTTAGAAATTCACTTCAATCTTCTTTGGAGGCTTCTAAAATCAGAACGGCGGTGGCTGAAATGGGCAGTATCGAAAATACGCTCACGGCTTCTGGTGAAGTAATTCCTGCTTTTGAACAAAGCATAACCAGTCCGATAAAAGCCAGTATCAAAAAGGTGTTTTTTAGCACGGGTGCTGCTGTAAAGGCGGGTCAGCCGATTATGGATTTAGATAAATCGCTGACGCTTATCGAACTAGAAAAGCTCAAAGACCAATTGGCTTTGAAACAAAATAGCATCGGAAAACTCAAGATGGATTTGGATAAAAAAATCTATGATTCCGACATCAGTGACAAAATAAAATCGCTGACTATCAATCGTCTCAGAGCCGATTTGGAAGATACCAAACGCCTGCAAAAAGTAGGTGGACGCACACAAGAAGATGTCACCAAAGCTGAAAACATCCTGAAAATTGCCGAATTAGAAAAAGCTCAATTAGAAAATGAATTGAATTATCATCGCAAATCTGTGGGGGCAAATGTGCGTGAGTCGGAATTGAATGCCCAAATTGAAAGCAAGAATTTAAAAGAATTACAGCATAAAATCACGATGGCGGATATTGTTGCCGACCGTGCTGGTGTGCTTACTTGGGTGAATGATAAAATTGGTTCTGCCGTCAACGAAGGTGAAATGTTGGCAAAATTGGCTGATTTGGGCAGTTTTCGGGTTGAAGGTTCTTGTTCAGATACCTATTCCGACCAATTGAAAGTGGGCATTCCTGTTATCGTAAAAGTCAATGAAATCAGTTTGCGTGGCATGGTGGTACAAATAAAACCTTCGGTAGCCAATGGCATTGTACAATTTTCGATTGCATTAGACGACAATAAACATGCTTCACTTCGCCCCAATATGAAAGTAGAAGTTTTTATCGTCACCAATCGCATCGCCAATGCCGTGCGTGTTGCCAATGGTCCTGCTTTCAATGGTAAAAGAAAAACCTCAGTATTTGTCTTGGAAAAGGGTATTGCTAAAAGGAGAGAGGTAGAAATCGGTTTATCGAATTTTGATTTTGTAGAAATCAAAAGTGGCATTCAAGCAGGCGAAAAAGTGATTATTTCGGATTTGAGTCAATACGAACATTTGAAGGAAATTAAAATTGAACAACGATGAAAAAGATTTTACTCGGCTTGTTGTTCATAGGCAATATATCCTTCGCACAACAAACGCAATTAAGTTTAGACGAAGCCGTACAAATGGCAAAAGATAAATCTATTGCTTCCAAACAGGCTTCTACCCAAAAGGAAACGGATTTTTGGCGGTTCAAATCTTTCCAAGCGGATTTCAAACCGCAGTTGAGTTTGAGCGGTGCTTTGCCAAGTTTCACTCGTTCCTTTATTCAAGTACTGCAACCTGATGGAACGGTGGCTTTTCAATCGGTATCCAACAATAACTCTACTTTAACGCTTGCTTTAAGCCAAAGTATAGCCAAAACAGGCGGAACGATTTTCATACAAAAGCAATTACAACGCTTTGATGATTTTGAACGAAACTCTACTTTGTACAATGGCGTGCCTGTGGCTTTTGGACTGAGTCAACCACTTTTTCGATACAATCAAATGAAGTGGGACAAGCAAATTGAGCCTTTAAAGTATTCAGAAAGTCAGCAAGTTTTTCTGGAATCTTTAGAAAAAGTGTCTTTGAATGTGAGTGATTATTACTTTGATTTATTGATTGCTCAGGTGAATTTACAGATTGCCGAAAAGAACCGAAGTAATAACGACACGCTGTATAAGATTGCTTCAAAAAGATTGGAATTGGGCAAAATTTCAGAAAATGATATTTTACAATTGCGTTTGTCGGTACTAAATGCCCAAAAAGATTTAGCTTCTGCCAAACAACAAGCAGAAGTAGCGACTTTGCAATTGAAAGCCTACATTGGTTACAGAGAAGAAAATAAGTTTGATTTGGCGATTCCTTTTCAGATTAAAAAC
Organism: Arcicella lustrica; assembly: GCF_034930985.1. NCBI lineage: Bacteria > Pseudomonadati > Bacteroidota > Cytophagia > Cytophagales > Flectobacillaceae > Arcicella > Arcicella lustrica. The sequence goes on along the minus strand of NZ_JAYGIM010000002.1, from coordinate 101,157 downwards.
TTTGAAATTGATGCACAAAAAGCCATTCGGGCAGCGCTGAACAGTCGTTCAGATGCGATTGCTTTTAGAAGGAGAATCCTTGAAGCCGAAAGAGATTTGAATAAAGCCAAAGCAGAAAATGGTTTAAATGCCAATTTGAATGTAGCTTTTGGTTTGTCGAATAGAGGAGCAAAACCTTTGGATATTTACAAAAATGCCCAAGACCGTGAATTTGTAGAAATTCAATTTACTTTGCCCATCATGGATTGGGGAAGGTCGAAAGCTCGAACAGAAACAGCAAAAGCGAATTTACAACTTACCCAGCAAAGTGTAGAACAAGACAAGCTGACATTCGAACAACAGATTTATACACAAGTAACACTTTTTGAAATGCTACAAAAACAAGTAAAGCTCACGGCAGAAACTGATGAAATTGCTACCAAACGTTATCAAATAGCACAAGACAGGTACATTTTAGCTGATTTGAGTATTACAGATTTGGGCATTGCTTTGCAAGAAAAAGACCGAGCTAAACGAGATTATATCGTTGCCCTCAGAGATTATTGGCGAGCGTATTATACTTTACGATATTATACTTTATACGATTTTGAACAAAATGAATCTTTAAATCTTAGAAAATAATCATGATTAAATTAAGCAACATCGAAAAGGTCTATCAGACCAGCAATATTGAAACATTGGCATTGAACAATATCAATATCGACATCAAAAAAGGAGAATTTGTATCCATCATGGGTCCTTCTGGCTGTGGTAAAAGTACACTTTTGAACATTATGGGACTGTTGGATGAACCTTCTACTGGAACAATTGCCATTGATAATAAGCCCGTTGAAAAATTTACCGATAAAGATTTGGCGTATTTAAGAAACCAGAAAATCGGTTTTATTTTCCAAAGCTTCCACTTGATTAATGATTTATCCATTTTAGATAATGTTGAAATCCCCTTGCTTTATCGTGCTTCAACGAATAAAAGTAGGAGAGAAGCTGCCAAAGAAGCTTTAGAGAAAGTTGGATTAAGTAATAGAATGAAACATTTTCCAAACCAACTTTCGGGTGGACAAAAACAGCGTGTTGCCATTGCCAGAGCCATTGTGGGAAATCCAGAAATCATTTTAGCCGATGAACCAACAGGGAATTTGGACAGTGCAATGGGCAACGAAATTTTGAACATTCTTTTACAACTCAATGCCGCAGGAAGCACCATCGTGATGGTAACACACGATGAAAACATGGCAAAGAAAACACACCGTTTGATTCGCCTTTTTGATGGCACACAAGTATCTTAATTTAAGCTCTAAACAAAATAAATCATGTTATTCAATTACATCAAAATAGCGTGGAAAGTCCTACTACGGCATCCATTCTATACTTTTATTACACTCTTCGGCATTACACTGACGCTCACAGTGCTGATGGTGATTACTTCTTTCCTCGACCATTTAGTGGGAAGTCACTATCCAGAATACAAAAGAGATAGGTCGTTATATATCATGAATATTGCCTTGCGAGATTCAGCCAGAACTTCTATGAATGGTGGCCCCGTTTCTTATAATTTTATTAAAGAACATTTAAAAACCTTGAAGACACCTGAAAAAGTAGGTTTTTCAACGATGATTAACTCGGCTAATTCGTATTTGAATGGTAAAAGAATCAAAGTAAGTACGAAGTTTTGTGATGCTACTTTTTGGGAAGTAACCGACTATGAATTTTTAGAAGGAAAGCCTTTTAACGAGCAAAATATTGCCAATGGCGAACACGTAGTAGTGATTACGGATGCCATGAAAAAACAGTATTTTGAAGATGAAACAGCTTCTGCCATTGGCAAAAGTATAGAAGTAGATAACGAGAAATTTAAAGTAATTGGCGTAGTAAAGTCTGCACCTGTTACTCGTATCATGACTTTTTCGGATGTGTTTTTTCCTTATAACTTACCCAAAAGTAATTACCAATCCAAAGGTTTGCAGGGTAGTTTTACCGCAATTATTTTGGCAAAAAACAAAAGTGATTTCAAGGCAATTCAAGATGAATTTGATGCCTCTGTCGGAAGAATACCTTTACCCATTATGAATTGGGGAAATAGGTATGATATTATAGATGTTAAAGCTCAACCTTATTTGGATACTTTTTTGTATAGTTTCACCAGAGATGGACAGGAGATTTTTCTATACATCGCTATCTTCTTTATTGTATTGATGTTGATGGGTTTGCCTGCTATCAATTTAGTGAATTTGAATGTGAGTAGAATCATGGAAAGGGCTTCAGAAATTGGGATTCGCAAAGCTTTTGGTGCACCTTCCAGTTCTTTAGCTTGGCAATTTATTATTGAAAATATTTTTATTACGATGATTGGCGGTTCGTTTGCTTTAATCCTTACCCTCATCATCATCAGTATTTTCAATGACAGTGGTCTCATTCTTCATGCCGATTTGAGTATCAATTTTAGTGTATTTGGCGTGAGTTTATTGGTTTGTTTGATTTTCGGTTTGCTTTCAGGTGTAGTTCCCGCCATCAGGATGTCAAAAATGAAAGTAATTGATGCACTGAAAAGTTCTTAGAGGCTATCGGACTTCGGCTATCGGATTTCGGCATTTTAGCTTTTAGCTATGAGCTTTGAGTTTTTTTTGATTAGTACAAATAAAAATAATCACTAAATCACTCACTCACTAATTCACAATTGAAGCACTCACTCATTCACTAAATCACAACTGCCCATGTTATCTCATTTATTTAAACTCATCTGGAACAAAAAACGCCATCATACTTTATTGATGGTAGAAATTTGGATTTCCTTTTTAGTACTTTTTGGCGTAATGTCGCTGATTAGTTACAACTTCAAAAACTATTTAGAACCCATCGGTTTTGAATATGAAAACGTTTGGGCTTTAGACTTGAATAAAAATCAAGATACCACAGCCATCATAGAAAAACTAAATACAATTTATCAGAAAATCAGAACATATCCTGAAGTAGAAGTAGCTACAAGGATGTCCAGTAATTCGCCTTTTTCATTTACTCACAGTAATGGAAATATTAGTTATAAAAAGACGTCTATTCTTGGGGATTATTATACCGCAGATGAAGATTTTATAAAGACTTTAGGTATGAAAACAATGCTTGGAAATTGGTTTAAAAAGGCTGATGTCGTAGCGAAATTCAAACCTGTGGTGATTAATAAAAAAGCTCAAGAAGCTTTGTTTGGAGAAGTGAACCCTATTGGAAAAATTATTGGAGATAATCAAAAAATAGTAGGAGTAATAGAAAACTTCAAAGCAAAAGGAGAATTTAGCAATAACAATCCTTGTATTTTTAACCTTGCGGACGATAAATATGATTATAATAAAGTTCTGGTTAAAGTTAAAAAAGGTACTGATGCTAATTTTGAAGCAAAACTAACCAAAGATATTGCCGCTGTTGCCAAAGAGTGGACAACTGAAGTAAGTTATTTAACTGATCAACGCCAAAATCAGCATAATTTAGCTTTAGTACCTGTGATTATTTTCTTGATTATTACCGTATTTTTATTGGTCAATGTAGCAATGGGTTTATTTGGCATTTTGAATTTAAACATTGCTAAGCGTCGTGAAGAAATTGGTGTTCGTAGAGCGATGGGAGCAACCGCAGGCAATATCAAAATTCAATTTGTGGGAGAAATGTGGGTAATTGCTACTTTTGGAATACTTATTGGGGTGCTCTTTGCCGTTCAATTTCCATTGATGAATGTATTTAATTTAGAAGCCAGTATTTATTGGATGGCAATTGGGCTTTCTATCGTAATTTTATATGGCATCGTTACGCTTTGTGCTTATCATCCAAGCAGACAAGCCGCCAAAATTCAACCAGCAATGGCTTTGCATGAACAGTAGCTTTATGGATTTCGGATGTCGGAAATCAGCTTTCGGCTTTGTTTCTGAAATAGTATTATATTAAATCCGATAGCCGAAGTCCGAATGCCGAGAACCTATAAAACATGAACAAAATATTAATCATAGACGATGATTTTGCTGTGCAAACATCACTTTCATTGATGCTTCGACAAGAAGGCTTTCAGGTGAAGACTTGCTCTTCACCTGTTTTGGCGATGGATGTTATCGAAGAATTTCAACCACAGTTAATCATACTTGACCTCAATTTTTCGATTGAAACTTCTGGAGATGAAGGGATGAAAGCCTTGAAAATCATTCGTCATACTTTTCCAAATATTGCTGTGATTTTGTTAACGGGTTGGGGAACAATTAATTTGGCAGTAGAAGGGATGAAATTAGGAGCAAAAGATTTTGTGACAAAACCGTGGCAGAACGGATATATTATTCAATCTATTAACACAATTCTAAATCTTTCTCAACAGAAAATACAATCGCCTAATCGAAAAAAATTAGACCAACAATACCAATTTGAACACATCGTTGGCAACGACCCAAAGCTTTTGGAAATCCTTGAAACAATTGGCAGAGTAGCGATTACCGATGCACCTGTTTTGATTACAGGCGAAAGTGGTACAGGAAAAGAACTCATTGCCGAAGCTATTCATCAAAATAGCAAACGACGACATAAGCCTTTTGTCAAAGTAAATTTAGGAGGTGTTTCGGCTACTTTGTTTGAAAGCGAACTATTTGGGCATACTCGTGGAGCTTTTACAGATGCTAAATCGGATAGAATTGGGCGTTTTGAATTGGCAAATAAAGGCACAATCTTTTTGGATGAAATTGGAGATTTAGACTTGTCGAGTCAAGTGAAATTACTCAGAGTTTTGCAAGACAGAACCTTTGAACCTTTGGGAAGTAGCAAAAGTAAAACTGTGGACGTAAGAGTAATTTGTGCAACCAATCGTAATTTAGAAGAAATGGTGGCGAACAATACTTTTCGGGAAGATTTGTTTTACAGAATCAATCTTATTTCAGTAAAATTGCCCGCTTTGCGTGAAAGACCTGAAGATATTGCAGCCTTGGCAATTTACTTTGCCAACAATTTGAAAACCATTTACGAGCGTCCAAATTTAAGCATTAGTCCGAAAGCAATCAATTGGCTCAAAACCTTGCCATTGCCGGGCAATATCAGGCAACTGAAAAATTTAGTAGAAAAAACCATTTTACTAACGCCAAAAGATGAATTGACGATTGAAGATTTTCAGAAAAATATCTCCATCAATGCTTCGTCCAGCAACAAAAATACTTTGCCAGAAGTAGGAGCGATGACTTTGGATGAAATGGAATTATTGATGATTCAAAGAGCGATGGCTTTTCATCAAAACAAAATTTCAAAAGTCTCCCGTTCCCTCGGCATCACTCGCTTTGCTTTGTATAGACGGTTGGAGAAGTTTAATATAGATTTTTCTATTGAGTGATTGAGTGAGTTAGTGATTTTATACTCAAAAAATAATTTACAAATCTTTGCAAATTTAAGGTGTTTATATTCCAAGTGTTTAAGTATTTTCTTTGGGGGAGTATCATTTAATCTTCTATTTGATAAAATCACTAACTCACTCATTCGCTCAATCACTCAATTAAAATCACTAATCACTAATTCACTCAATAAAACTTGTCTCTAAAATCCAAATATATCCTTTTCGTTACGCTCATTCATGCCGTGATTATCTTTTTAACTTTTCGGCTTTTGAATGAGAACAAACTCTATTTTATCCTTTCCGAAATCTTGGTTTTGGCTTCAATTGTGATTGCTATACAATTGTATCAAGATTTTATTCAGCCCTTAAAATTCTTATTAATGGGAGTGGAGGCGATAAAAGACCAAGATTTTGCTGTGAAATTCAAACCCGTTGGCAAGTACGAAATGGACGAATTGATTGCGGTATATAATGCTATGATTGACCAACTTCGGAACGAACGCCTGCAAGTAATGGAACAGCATTTCTTTCTGGAAAAACTGATTCAGGCTTCACCTATTGCCATTATGATTTTAGATTTTGATGGAAATATTACTAAAGCTAATCCTAAAGCACAAGAGCTTTTTACTTTGCCAGAACACTTTACCACGATTTTTCCATTGAGCCAAATTCAGCATCCAATTATTCCACATTTACTTTTATTAGAAAACAAAGAAGCCCAGACTATACAATTAAATGGTTTAGCGACTTATAAAATTCAGCGTTCATTTTTTATGGATAGAGGTTTCGCTCGTCCTTTTTTATTGATTGAAGAACTCACGACAGAAATTCTGGCGACAGAAAAGAAAGCCTATGGAAAAGTAATTAGAATGATGGCACATGAAGTAAATAATTCGATTGGAGCAGTGAATTCTATTTTAGATGTTACAAAAAAATATATCGAAGAACCTGATTTACAAAATGCCTTGAACGTAGCCACTGAACGAAATGATAGATTGAACCTGTTTATGCGACGTTTTGCTGATATTGTACGTTTGCCTTTGCCTAATAAAGAACTCAAAAGTATGAGTGCTATCGTCAACAATGCAGTTGCATTGATGCGTTTACAGATGGAACAAAAAGGTATTTCTTTGCAAACCGACTATCAAGAAAGTGCAAAACAGGTATCCGTTGATGTTGGACAAATAGAACAAGTTTTGGTGAATATTTTGAAAAATGCCCTTGAAGCTTGTGAAGAAAACGCTGAAAAAATCATACAAGTAAGCGTGACCAATACGCAAATACGTATCAGTAACAATGGCAAGCCCATTCCAAAAGCGATTGAACAGCAATTATTTACGCCATTTTTTAGTGATAAACCAGAAGGACAAGGCATTGGACTAATGCTTTGTAGAGAAATTTTAAACAATCATGGTTTTAATTTTTCTTTACAAACCAATGAGGAAAACATAACAGAATTTACTATTGATTTTGTTTAGAAGAAAGAAGTGGTAAAAAACAAAAGAGGTCAAAACCATAATGATTTTGACCTCTTGTAATATTGAAGAAAACGAAAATTATTTCGCCAAAGCAGCTTTAAGATTTTCATCTAATGCAGCCAAGAATTCTTCAGTATATAAATAATGCTCGCCATGATTCACTTTATTTCCGTGAATACAAACAGCTAAGTCTTTAGTCATTTTACCAGATTCAACTGTTTCAACACAAACTTTTTCTAAAGTTTGGCAGAAGTTGATTAACTCTTGGTTGTCATCTAATTTACCACGGAATTCCAAACCACGAGTCCAAGCGAAGATAGAAGCGATTGGGTTAGTAGAAGTTGGTTTTCCTTTTTGGTGATCACGGTAGTGACGAGTAACAGTACCATGTGCTGCTTCAGCTTCCATTGTTTGTCCGTCTGGAGTAATCAATACTGAAGTCATCAAACCTAATGAACCGAAACCTTGAGCAACTGTATCAGACTGAACGTCTCCATCGTAGTTTTTACAAGCCCAAACGAAATTACCATTCCATTTCAATGCTGAAGCTACCATGTCATCAATCAAACGGTGTTCGTAAACAATACCTGCTTCTACGAATTTCGCTTTGTAATCTGCTTGGTAGATTTCTTCGAAAATATCTTTGAAACGACCATCGTATTTTTTCAAGATGGTGTTTTTAGTAGATAAATATAAAGGCCATCCTTTGCTTAACGCCATGTTGAAACATGAGTGAGCAAATCCACGGATAGACTCGTCAGTGTTATACATTGTTAACGCTACACCGTCGTTTTTGAAGTTGAATACTTCAAAAGTTTGTGGTTCAGAACCATCTTCAGGCGTGAAAGTAACTGTTAATTTACCTTTTCCTTTTGTTAAGAAGTCAGTAGCTCTATATTGGTCACCAAAAGCGTGACGACCAATCATGATTGGAGCTGTCCAGTTTGGTACTAATCTTGGAACATTAGAACAAACGATTGGCTCACGGAAAACAGTACCATCCAAGATGTTACGGATTGTTCCGTTTGGCGATTTCCACATTTGTTTCAAGCCGAACTCTTCAACACGTTGTTCGTCTGGCGTGATTGTAGCACATTTGATACCAACGCCATATTGTTTGATAGCATTTGCAGCATCAATCGTTACTTGGTCGTTAGTTTCGTCACGGTATTCCATTCCTAAATCGTAGTATTTAATATCTACATCTAAGTAAGGAGTAATCAATTTATCCTTAATGAATTTCCAGATAATTCGAGTCATTTCGTCGCCATCTAATTCAACGACAGGGTTCGCAACTTTAATTTTTTCCATTGTGAAATATGCTAATTGGGAATTTTGAACTTTAATTGATTGAATTAATTCAAATTTCTTTTTATTAAAGAATTATTTTGGGGCAAAGGTAATCAATGAATTAATACGGAATGTGTTTTGTTTATCTAAATTCTATATTGATTCACTTGTGCTTGAGAAAAATACAATTTTTAGCACCTAAAAATAAAAATATTGAAAATCAGGCTTGATAAGAACCGAATATTTGATTTTTAACTGAAAATGCCATTTTAACCAAAATAGTAACAAATGCTTTGAAAATAATAAGAATTAATCTACTTACTTTGTATTTTGTTTGAAGGAGAATAATGCTAAAAATGAAGTGTTTACCCAAAAATGATTTTAATCAATTTTATTTGTGGAAATCAAAAAAATAAGTCCTAGTGATACTTGGTCAATCCGACAAAGCGTAATGTGGCCCGACAAACCACTTACTTATGTACAATTAGCCGAAGATGAAAATGGTTTACATTATGGAGTATTCGAAAATGCCGAATTGCTTTCAGTAATATCCTTATTTATAGAAAATGAAAATGCACAATTCAGAAAATTTGCCACACAAGTAACTCATCAAGGGAAAGGACATGGTTCGGCTTTACTTAATTTCCTGATTCACGAATGTGAAAAAAAACAGATTAAAAATCTTTGGTGCAATGCCAGAACAAGTGCTTATCCTTTTTATCAAAAATTTGGTTTTGAAATCGTGTCAGAAACTTGGACAAAAGATGGAATCGAGTTTGTGAAGATGAGTAAAACACTGAAAACCCAGATTTAATATTCATTAAAAATGACTGATTATATATTAAGAATTGATTGTCCTGACGAAAAAGGGCTTGTTCATAAAATTACAGGAGTACTTTTTTTCAACAATCTCAATATTGAACGTACTGACGAATTTGTAGATGTAGATAACAATCTATTTTTCATGCGTGTAGCCTTTTCAGGAGATTGCGAACCTGAAAGAATTGAAGATGGTTTAAGAGGAATTTTACCTACTTCTGCTAACATCGACCTTTCGACGAAACAAGTAAAAGACGTTGTGGTATTGGTAACAAAAGAACATCACTGTCTTTCAGATTTATTGATTCGTAATGAATTTAAAGATTTACCTTTCAATATTTTAGCAGTCATCGGAAATCACGAAGTCTTGCGTCCGCTTACTGAAAAGTTTAATATTCCTTTTCATTACATACCAGCCGAAGGCATTACTCGTGCCGAACATGAAAAGCAAATTGAAGAATTGGTAAGAAGTTATTCGCCAGATTATTTAATTTTAGCCAAATTTATGCGAATACTTACGCATGAGTTTACCGAGAAATTTAGAAAGAAAGTTGTCAATATTCACCATTCGTTCTTGCCAGCGTTTATTGGAGCAAATCCTTATAAACAGGCGTATTTAAGAGGCGTGAAAATCATTGGAGCAACAGCACATTTTGTAACAGATGATTTGGATGAAGGTCCAATTATTTTCCAAGATATTACTCGTGTCAATCATACCAAAAATGCTTTAGAAATGGCTCAGGCTGGACGTGACGTAGAGAAAATCGTGTTGGCAAAAGCCCTAAAATTAGTCTTTGAAGATAGAGTGTTTATTCATGGGAATAAGACGATCATTTTTGAGTGATGAGTTTTGAGTTGTGAATGAGGAGTGATTTTTTTATCACTCATTCAATGACATAATCACTCCTCATTCAGCACTCTCAATTCATCATTCAAAAGACTCAGCACTCCAAACACATAGTTCAAAATGAAATTATCAATCATCGTTGCCGTTGCAGAAAATGGCGTTATCGGACATAATAATCAGTTGATTTGGCATTTGCCAGAAGATTTAAAAATGTTTAAAAGGCTTACTTCGGGGCATCCGATTATTATGGGTCGTAAAACTTTTGAATCTATCGGAAAGCCTTTACCGAACCGTACTTCTATTATCATTACTAAAAATCCTGAATTTCAAATTGAAGGTTGTATTACGGTTCATTCTTTGGAAGAAGCCATCGAAGCCGCTAATGAAATTGAAGAAAACGAGGCTTTTATTATTGGAGGTGCAGAAATTTATCGTTTGTCTTTACCTTTTGCAGATAAAATTTACCTGACAGAAGTACATAATACCTTTGAAGGTGATACTTTTTTCCCTGCAATTGATAAAGACATCTGGGAAGAAGTAAACCGAATTGACCACGCCACAGACGAAAAACATTTATACAAATATTCTTTTGTGGAATTGGAAAAATGATTTGAAAATTTGAAGGTGTGCAGATTTGAAGATTAAGATTTAAGTTTTCGTGCGTTAGCATTTATTGAAATTCCGCTGTTTGAGCGGAGCGAGTCGGTTCGCCGATGCGATTCGGAATTTCTTGATTTTCTTTTGCGGTCCGCCGCTGCGGTTACTTTTCTTGCATCAAGGCAAGAAAAGTAAGAAGTGTACGGAAAGAGTTACTTAAACGATTTTAAACTAAACGAATATTTTAAATGATACAAATAGCCGACAAAGCCATTGATATTCAAGCCTGCATTGATGCCGCACAGTCTGACCGTGCGGGAGCTGTGGATGTATTTATCGGAACAGTCAGAAATCATAATAAACAAAAAGAAGTTGTAAGGCTCATTTTTGAAACCTATGATACGATGGCTGTCAAAAAAATGCAAGAACTTGCCGACCAAGCCCGTGAAAAATGGGAGATTGAAAAAATCGTGATGGTTCACCGAAAAGGAGTATTAGAAATCGGGGATGTTGCCGTAGTAATTGCCGTTGCTACTGCTCATCGTGTGGCTTCTTTTGAGGCTTGTCAATGGTTGATTGATACTTTAAAGCAAGTTGTTCCTATCTGGAAAAGAGAAGTTTATGAAAATGGAGAAGAATGGTTGGAAGCCCACCCTTAATCAAATCACATAATCATCAAATTACAACCACGAATATCCGAATTGTCGAATCTACCCAATACTCTAAATTGTTGATTTCCTGTGACAAAAGAACCTAAATCTTTGGTTTCTATAAAAGAACAGGAATCTATATTGGCTAAATCAATCACGTTGATGCCTCCTCTGAGTTGGTTTTTTACATTAAAAGGGTCGTTAACATCTCGCAATAAAATCTTCATCGAAGCGGGTAAATCAAAAATGCCTTCACCAAAAGAATATCCTTGTGAAAGTAATTCTGTCATGCCATATTCTGAATGAATATTATCGACTGCAAAAGCTTTCGTCAAGATTTCGTGTACTTCTTCTCGCAATAATTCTTTTCTTCTTCCTTTCATCCCGCCAGTTTCCATCACAATCAAGTTGTTAAAATCTTGTAAAAAAGATAAATCCAAACCTGCTTCTGCAAAATCCAACAAACCAAAAGTAACACCAATTAAAAGGATTTTTTTATCAGGATTTTCTGTCGAAATGCGCTTCATGGTTGCTCCTAATTCCTGATAATTATTCAAGTAAAATCCAGAATCAGGCGATTTACTTTGTTGAATAAAATGCTGAACCATATAAACCAAAGAAGAATTGTTACGTTCAAGATAGGAGGGAAGTAAAGCCAAAATGGTGAAATCCGAAAGCTTTCCATAAAACTTTTCAAAGATTTGTTCCGCAATCTGTAAGTAAAAAGCTGGGTCGGCTACTAAATGTCTTGAAGTATTTTGTCCAGTCGTTCCGCTGCTTTCAAAGATAACTTTAGGCTCAATATCGCCAGTTAAAATGCTTTGAGTCTTAAAAAATTCTATTGGTAAAAAGGGAATGTCTTGAATTGACTGCAATGTTGATACATCAACTTGAAGATTTTTTAAGTATTTTGCGTAAGTAATATTATTTTGTGCTTGAAAACGGAAAATATCCAAAGCCAAAGCATCAAAATTCTCTGAATTTACTGTTAAAACGCTTGCTTTTAGTTGTGCTGATGTTATCATTTTTGGGGTCTATGCTTCAAATCCATCTAAATCGTTTTGCAAAATTAAGTAATTCATTAAAATGCAGAACAATAAAGCAACAAGCAAGAAGGATAAAACGTTATATCGTCAAAATGTTTTTTTAATACTATGAAGAAGAATTTATACATATTTGGATTTTTAACATTGATGGTTTCTTGTACTGGGCTACCAGATTTTAGTAATACTCCAAGCATTTCTTATAATAATGTTCGTATAATTACAACTCAAGTGCCAGGTCAGTTAGGTATTGCTAAAAAAGATTCAGTAATTATTTCTATCAATTATCAGGATGGTGACGGTGACATAGGTCATACCGAAGAAGAATTAAAAAATGTCTTTAAAACGCAAGGCGATGGTTTTCAAAATTACATGGTTGATTTTTACTTCAAGAAAAATGGTAAGTTTGAAAAAATAGTTCCAGATGATATTATTGGCGGAAATATTAAATTTCATCTAAAAGAAGGAACAAAGCCAGGTCCCATTGAAGGAGTTATAGATTATTCTATAGACTTTTATTATAATTTATACAGTGGTTTTAAGATAACAGGAAAACAAGATACAATTAAATTAGGCATAACTATCAAGGATAGAGCCCTCAACGTAAGTAATACCACAGAAACTCCTGAGTTTGTGATTTTTAAATAACGTTATTCTTAATATCTTCTAAAAAAATTGGCATGGCTTCGGTCATGCCAATTTTGTTTTGGGCGATTCCAGCTTTGCAACAGCCTTTTCTCCGCTATTTCTTTTAACTTTGATGATATATTTTACAATTACTTTTCATCCAAACCGAAAAGCTATTCATCAAGTAATCAATCAACAACCAATACCCATAATATTCGTGAAAAAACTACTCTTTTTTGCCTTAGTAATCTTCTCTGCCAGCAATTATTCCACATTGGCACAAAACAAAAAAGCCATTACTTTAGAAGACATCTGGTCTAAATACACTTTTGTACAAAAACAAGTACAAAACATCAACTGGATGAAAGATGGTGCATTTTATACTGCCCTTGATAATGGCAAAGTAATCAAACATCAAGTAACAGATGGCGCTGCTGTGGCTACTCTTTTCAACGAAGCTGTAAGTGTTGAAAACTTAGGGAAGAAAATCACAGTAGATGATTACGCTCTTTCTGCTGATGAACAAAAATTATTAATAAGTACTGAGTCTGAACCAATTTATCGTCGTAGTTCTAAAGAAGAAAACTTCGTGTATGACTTAAAGACCAAGAAATTAGTACAATTATCAAGCGGTGGGAAACAAATGTTTGCTACTTTTTCGCCTGATGGTGCGAAAGTCGCTTTTGTTCGTCAGAATAATTTATTTGTGGTTGATTTAGCAACCATGACAGAACAAAAAATTACCAATGATGGTAAGTGGAATTATATCATAAACGGTGCTTGCGACTGGGTTTATGAAGAAGAATTCTCTTTTGCTCGTGCTTTTCAATGGTCACCAGATAGTAAAAAGATTGCTTTCTATACTTTCGACGAAAGCAACGTTCCTGAATACAATATGCAAATGTGGGGCAAGCTTTATCCTACAGATTATCGCTATAAATATCCAAAAGCTGGCGAAGCAAATTCTACTGTAAGCATTTCGGTACATCATTTATCAGAAGCAAAAACCATTAAAATGGATATTGGTTCTGAAACTGACATCTATATTCCAAGAATTCGCTGGACACAAGATGCTAACTTACTTTCTATAGAAAGATTAAACCGTTTACAAAACCGTTTGGACATTATTCATGCGGATGCCCAAACTGGAATAGGCAATATTGTGCTTACAGAAACAAGCAATACTTATGTAGATGTTGAAAACTTTGGAGATGATTTGACTTATTTGTCAGATGGAAAATCATTTATCATGTCTTCTGAAAAAGATGGGTTTAAACACCTTTATCACTATGATATAACAGGTAAATTAATTCGCCAAATCACGACTGGTAAGTGGGAAGTAGATAATTTTTATGGTATCGACGAGAATACCAAGACACTTTATTTTACTTCTACCGAATTATCAAGCACTGAACGTCAATTATTCAGTATTTCTTTAGAAGGAAAACTGAAAAAGCAACTCTCGCAAGAGCATGGCATGAATACCGCAAGCTTTAGCAATGATTTTAAATATTATATCCTTCAACATTCGGCTTACAATAGTCCGCTGAAAGTAAGTTTACACAAAGCACCATCTGGACAATTAGTAAAAGTATTGGAAGATAATGCTGCACTCAGAAAAACCCTTGAAACTTTCGATATTGCCAAGAAAGAATTCATGACTATCAGAACCTCAGAGAACATTGAGCTAAACGCATGGATGATTAAACCAACTGATTTTGATCCTAAAAAGAAATATCCAGTCTTTATGTTCTTATACGGTGGACCGGGCAGTCAAGAAGTATTGAATGAATTCGATAGTTTCAATACTTTTTGGTATCAACATTTGGTTCAAAAAGGATACATCGTGGCATGTGTAGATAACCGTGGTACTGGTGGAAAAGGAGCAGACTTTAAGAAATGTACCTACTTGAATTTAGGAAAATTAGAAGTAAAAGACCAAATAGAAGCCGCCAAATACTGGGGTAATTTGCCATTCGTAGATAAAACAAGAATTGGTATTCAAGGATGGAGTTATGGTGGCTATATGTCATCCAACTGTTTATTTCAAGGAGCCGATTATTTCAAAACTGCCATTGCCGTTGCACCCGTAACCAATTGGCGTTTTTATGATAGTATTTATACAGAACGCTTCTTGAGAACGCCTCAAGAAAATGCAAAAGGCTATGATGAAAACTCACCCGTTACTTATGCCAAAAATTTAAAAGGTAATTTCTTATTAGTACACGGAACAGGCGACGACAACGTTCATTTTCAGAATTCAATTGCTTTAGAAGAGGCATTGATTAGGGCAAATAAACAATTTCAATCGTTTTATTACCCAAACAAGAATCATGGTATTTATGGAGGAAACACCCGTTTCCATCTTTACACAATGATGACCAACTTTATCGAGAAAAACTTATAAGCATTCCCGATTAACAGGAGAGATACAGAGCGTAGAAGCAATTGGCTATTGTTTAAGTAACATAGAGTGAAGCAAATAAGAGTTGTGAATTGTGAGTGGTCCGCCGATGCGGTGATGAGTTGTGAATTTAAGATATTGATATGCAATGTTTTAAATTGAAAAAGATACCGTCATTCATTTTAAATATACTACTTATTTTAAAAGACAAATCACTTAATGAATACTTGCGATAGCCAATTTTATAAATGCAGTCGCTTATCCCATCAGTGCAGGAGCTAATAGTATGAATGCAGTCGCTCATCCCGTCAGTGCAGGAGCTAATAGTATAAATGCAGTCGCCTATCCCGTCAGTGCAGGAGCTAATAGTATAAATGCAGTCGTCTATCCCGTGAGTGCAGGAGCTAATAGTATAAATGCAGTCGCTTATCCTGTGAGTGCAGGAGCAAATAGTATGAGTGCAGTCGCCTATCCCGTCAGTGCAGGAGCTAATATTATCAATGCAGTCGTCTATCCCGTGATTATAGGAGCTATTTTCAACAAGGGAAAAACCATCATAACCGTAGCACGAGTTTCCAACTCGTGAAATTGTGAATGGTTTATTAAGCCATCGAAATTAATGATAAGTGATACATGAAACTAGGTTTTTCAATACCTAAGTTATTGATATTCAATTTGGAGGAGTATAGCATTTATGATGAATGTTTTCGAGGACTTGACTGGTCAGAAGATTGAAACTAATCATTTGGAAATGTTCGCCTTTATGTCATTTAATTGGCTAGTTATTTGTTTAGCATAGAATTGAGAATCATTTTTAAAAAACAATTTCAAATCTTCTGTCATCTTGATTCTAAATGTGTATTTCTCTCCATTATTCATATAAATTGTATAAGCATTATTGAATACACTTGTCATCTCAATTTGTTTAAATTGAGCAATCGGAACTTTTCGTGTACCATAGATATTTTGAAATATTAGAAAACCTTCTTCATACCAAATGTTCCACATTTTCGCACTGGCATAATTTATAAGAAGAATTATTAATAGAATCAAAATCATCATCAATAGTCCATTTAGCGTAAAAGAATATAGTATTATAATTGTTGAAACTATTAAAAAAGACAAAGTGAAAGTCCAAGTCATTATTTGAGAGACTTTTATATCAAACCGACTAATGTTAATTCTATCAATCATTTTAATAAAAGGTATGAGTTGATTCTACTCTTATTAATGAAAAAACTGATTCAAGGAAAGAATTTATAGCAAATGAGAAAAATTAAAGAATTTTTGATTTACATTATTTATTTCACATATAGATATTACTCAAAAGATAATAAAGATTTGGTTGATGCAAAGATTCATTCCTTTTTTGTATTGTTAACGGCGGGTTTTTTATATTTTTCGCCAGTTATGTTTTACTGTACATCAACATTTGGCTTGTCAAAATATTGGGATAATGATTTGTTCTTTTTAGAAAGAAGACTTGCTATAGGTATGATACTAGTAATCCAGACAATATTATCTTTTTTTATCTATAGAAGAAAGAAGAAAAAACTGCAACAATATTTTGTCTATTTCGATAATCAATTTGATGAAGAAAAGCATAAACGATATAAGAAGTATGTATTATCCATTGCAATTGGAAGTGTAATATGGCTTATTCTAGGTGTCGTCATTGTTGGTGAAATACTAGATAGTCAGCAAAAACTATAAAGATTAAGAAATAGGATAAATCATTTCCTCATGAAACTAAAACTAACATCCATCATCATTTTTGTTCAAAGCATAGAAGTATTGAAAGACTTTTATGTAGGCATTTTAGCCCTTGAAATCGTGGAAGAAAGCAATGGTTGGTTACTCTTAAAAGCAGGGGAATGTCAAATCGGATTGCATAAAATAGGAGAACAATATTTAGAAGAAAATCAAGAAGCTTTCAAATTTGATAACAATACCAAGATTGTTTTTGAAGTAGATGAAGACCTTTATGCACTGAGAGAGCAACTAATAGCCCAACAAGTAACATTAGGAGAAGTAAAGACTTTCGATAATTATGATTACTTTTTATGTGATGGAGAAGACCCAGAAGGAAATGTCTTTCAATTAAAACAACAAAAACCAAAACCGTAGCACTAGTTTCCAACTCGTGGAATTTAGAATTAACTCTTTCGTATTCAAAAAAAGAAGCTCGTGTCTCCACGAACTTCTTCCAAAACAATGTTTTTTCTTAATTCCAAATGTCATTCATTTCTGTCAATACAATTGGTTTTCCGTCGGTAACAACAATTGTATGTTCGTGTTGTGCCATAAAACCGCCTTTGTTTCCAACCATCGTCCAGCCGTCATGCAATGTTTCAGCGTAAGTTGATGTTGTTGAAATGAATGTTTCAATCGCAACGACCGAGTTTTTCTTAAATCTTGTCGTATTGTACTTATCTCTGAAATTGGCTATTTCACTCGGTTCTTCGTGAAGGCTTCTTCCTACTCCGTGACCTGTCAGATTCTTAATCACTTTGTAACCTCTTTTCTTTGCTTCGGTCTCAATTAAAAGTCCAATGTCAGCAATGCGAACCCCGCCTTTAATATTATGAATTGCTTTATGTAAAATTTGTTTTGAAGCTTCCACCAATTGTTGATGTTTGTTTACATCATTTCCAATGACAAATGAAGCACCGTTATCCGACCAAAAACCATCTAATTCTGCTGAAACATCAATATTAATTAAATCTCCTTCTTTTAATACTTTTCTGCTTGAAGGAATGCCGTGACAAAATTCATTATTAGTACTGATACAAGTCCAACCTGGAAAACCATAAGTAAGATACGGAGCAGATTTCGCTCCCAAGTCATTAAGAATTTGTCCGCCGTAGTTATCCAATTCCTTTGTTGTCATACCTGGTTGGGCAAATTTTCTCATTTCTTTCAACGTGTAAGCAACCGCTTCACTAATTTTTTGCATTCCAACTAATTCTGATTCTTTTGTTATCGACATATTTTCTTTTTCTAAAGTATTTGTTGTGTTTAGCTTGACTGCTGAATTTTAAATATAGACAAATTTACGTTTTTTCTTACAGGTAGAAAATGGATATAAATAAACCAGTTGTACTTTACTTAACAATGGAAACAATAGAGGAAGTTCATATCGTTTTAATGGGCATTGGTAAAACAACAAAAATACCTATTATATGTAAAATTGATTGCCCAACATCGTCCTCTTGAAAATGATGCTGTAGGCAATGCTATTTTTAGGAAGAAATATTTAGCTTAAAGTATGGCTTTTTTTATTGAAAAGTTTAATTTGCTTATCATTTATATTTTCAATTTTGATTATGTCTAACGAGCATTCACAACTTTACGTCAGAGCAAAAAAAATATGGGAAACAGTGGTAAAAGACGAACCCGGTTATCCCCTCGAATTAAAATTACAATTAGAGTTACACAAACAACTTCTTAATCTCTTTCAGCCGGGTACTTATTATTACTATGTGTTTAACATATTTGAAGCAGACTTTGATTTTGTGAGCCCTGAGGTTGCGAATGTACTTGGCTATTCACCTGAAGAAGTAAATATTCATAAATTCTTGGATATAATTCATCCAGAAGACAAGCCTTACTTTTTACAATTTGAACAGCGAATTACAGAGTTTTTCAAGACATTGCCGTTTGAGAAAGTATCAAAATATAAAATGCAGTACGATTTTAGGATGCGTACAAAGGACAATCGTTATGTACGGCTACTACACCAAGCAATACAAATAGATTTTGACGAAACGAATTATTATAGAACACTAGATCTAGATACTGATATCACACATCTAAAGAAAGACGGGGAACCTTCTTTTTCAATAATAGGTCTTGACGGAGAACCATCTTACTATAATATTACAGAAACTAATACGCTTATTTTATCTCATGACCTTTTTACAAGAAGAGAACGAGTGATTTTAAAAATGATTGTAGAGAATAAAACCAGCAAAGAAATAGCTAGTACACTTTTTATAAGTCAACATACAGTAAACACCCATCGTAAAAACATATTGAAAAAAGCTAAAGTCACAACGCCTGTAGAACTTGTGCGTAAAGGGATTCAAGAAGGTTGGGTGTAAATTGCTAAGCTAGATAATTTAATTCAGAGAAGATTCCCAAACTCTTCGATTTCACCCGTATAATTTTGATTTTTTCGTAATAAAAAATAGCTAGTCATGGCTATTTTTTATTACGAAGCATTAACAGAAATTTGTATTAAATGTATTAATACTTAACCCCAACATGCTATGAAAAGATTTTTATTATTTTTATTAATTATAATTTTTAACGTATTAGTACTGAATAAAAGTTATGGTCAAATATCTGTTTATTTTTGTGAGAAAACAGGAGCTATTGGTATTGCTACAGGAGTTACTAATGAAGGTTTTGAAAGAGATGAAAGAGCTAGAGTGGATTGTATTAACAAGGGGGGGGAATCACCTTGGCCAATTGTAAATGGTAATAGTATAGGTTCAGGGTGTTATGCCGTTGTAAGAGGAAGAACAGCTAGTGGAGCAAATGCTTGTGGTGTTGCCTATGGAGGTAATAGAACAATAGCCCAATGTATTGAAGCAGCAAAGAGAGAAGCTATTTTTAGAAATGCTACTGAAAACAGCCTATCTGTTTATACACAAGGATGTGTTGAGCCACTACCCCCTCAAAAATCTCCTAATAATAATCAAACTCCAACTGTAAAACCTGAATGGTCTGATTGGAGACCCTTTACTGCTCAAGATTGTAATCTTAATATTGAATACAGATATTTGGTAGAAAGAGGTTTTGCTTTAAACTATCAAGTACATATGTGGTTTGAGGTTCGAAATAACAATAATAAGACCGTTTCTTATACTTTTAACTTATTGGATAGTAAAGATAAAGTGCATTTTGGAGATAAACACACTACTAATCCAGGAGAAACAACACGTTTTGTTCATAAAATGAGTGGTGATTATATAAAAAAATGGCAACCTAAAGACATTGTTTATACTACAACTGGAAGACCTGTTTGTGAAAAAGAAGTAACCCAACAAGTCAACAATCAAAATAATCCTTCGAACGATAGCCAAAAAGCAAACCAGACAAGTTCTCAAACCAACATAATGGAACTCATTAGTAAAAAAAATAACTTGTGTGAGGAGTTTAATAATCTGATAAAGAATGCAGGTAATGCAAACCCAACATTTGTAGATCTATGCACAGGAAACCAATCTAATTATTCAATTAATGATCATGCACGTTTAAATAATGAGATTGCTAGATTAGAAAGTGCGATAAGTATAATGAATAAGCAAGCAGAAGGAAAAACAAAAACTCAAGAAGAACAACAGAGAAAACAGAACGAATTACAAAAAAGACAACAAGAAGAACAAGAACGTATTAGAAAAGCACAGGAAGCAAAAAGAGCGCAATTTGATGGAGCTATTCAAAACGGTGATAACGCATTGAACAGTAAACAGTATGACAATGCAATGAGTTATTACAGCCTTGCTAAAAACTATGCTCAAAACTCTAATGAAAGTACTTTTGCACAAAATAAATATAATCAAGCCTTTGAGGCTAAAAAAACAGCTGAACGACAAGTAAGAGTTGCAAAACAACAAGAAAAAGATAAAAAAGAAAATTTAGAATATGCAGGTTTAGCAACAAGTGTTGGGGGTATGATGGCTCTATTAAATGATAGTTATAGTTATAAATGGTATGCCATGAAATTCCAAGCTGGTTTGGGCTATGAAAATTTTCCTATTTATAGCAATAATGCAAGTCAATATCATGTAAATAATTCATATATAGAATCTTTTACGCTTCCAACTTTTCACATGGGCTTTAAGTCTGGATTTTTTAACAACAAAGGAGTATCTTTTGTGCTCAATCCTTTATTGAATGCAGGTTTTAGTGCATTAAGTGCTGGTATAAGTGGAGGTTATGTTGAGTATGGTTCAACGGCAACATTATATTTAAGCCACAAATCTCGCTCAAAATTTAAAGTTTTTGCTGAAGGAGGCTATTTTAACAGAGAAGGTAATTATTCTTACGATGCAGATGCAGCAAATGGTGGAAATTCTGCAACTGATGATGTTAGAAAAGGCACTTTTAAGTATGATATTATGAAATACGGAGGAGGATTTATGTATCATCTGATATATGATGGAAAAGAAACTTACATGCGCCCTGCCGTATTTTTAGAGAAACCTTCTTTCTTTACAAAAGATGATAAGCCTGTTTTAAATTTTAATTTTCAAGTAAATATCTCAAGTGAAATAATTTTTGATTTCAGTTACTCCACAGATTATTTTATAGGAGGAGATGTTACTTATCCAACAACATTACAACCAGAGAAAATGAAATACTTTAGTATAAAAATTATTAAGCAAGGTAAGTTATATTAATAATAATTACGAAGTATATGTCTTATAAAATTTCAGCCTATAGGCTGAAATTTTTTTTGCCTTTTTAAGTCGAAAAGGCAAAAAAACCTTTACTATCCCTGATGAATCCAAATATATTTTTTGCCATTCCAATAAATAAATTACACTTAGTTTAAGTGTAAAGCAAAGCATTACTCGGACTAAATAAGCTAGCAAACCATGAAAATGGAATAAACTCAAACTACCCACAATCCACATCCACCACAATTCCAACGCCTTTAAAGTCTTTTGATAGTTCTATATTTTGTACTTGTTCGGCAATAAAGGCTTTTGCTCCTTTTAGGTTGATGGTTTTTTCGAGTTTTATCATGATTTCAAATAAATACTGATTGCGTACTCTTTCTACCAATGGCTTTTCTGGACCTAATACTCTTGGTGTTCCCAGTTTTTCGATGAGCTTTTGGGCTAATGCTTGGGCTGCTTTTTCGGCATTTGGTTGGTCGATATGCCTTAGCGTAATCTTGATGATTCTGGTAAAAGGTGGATATTGAAAGTCTTCTCGCTCTTTGATTTCATCTTGATACAAACCAAGATAATCATTTTCGATAATCTGTTGTAGTATTTTTTGCTTCGGATTATTGGTCTGAATCAATACTTTGCCTTGCGTTCCTCTTCGTCCTGCTCGTCCTGCTACTTGTGTCAGCATTTGAAAAGCTCTTTCCGAAGAACGAAAATCTGGGAAATGAATCATTCTATCCGCATCGAAAATGCAGACAAGACTCACTTTTTCAAAGTCCAATCCTTTAGAAACCATTTGCGTACCCACCAAAATATCTACTGCACCACTTTCTACTTCATTAATCAAGGTTTGGAAAGCCGTTTTGGTTCTGGTAGTATCTAAATCCATTCGAGCAATTTTGGCATTTGGCAAAAAGATTTGTAATTCTTCTTCCAATTTTTCTGTGCCATAACCTCTTGTTTTCAACTTGGTAGAACCACAAGCCTGACAAGTTTTAGACATCGGTTCGTGGTGTCCGCAATAATGACAACGCAATTCTTGATTGCTATAATGATAAGTAAGACTCACATCACAATTGGGACAAGCCGCAATTGTATCGCAATCTTCGCACTGAATATATGGCGAATAACCCCGACGATTTTGAAATAAAATGGTCTGCTGTTTTTTCTCCAGATTCAAGCCCATCGTGTCTAACATCAAGTTTGAAAAATCACCTTTGGTTAGTTTTTGTTTACGAGCTACTTTGATGTCGATAAGTTCAATGTCAGGTAATTGCGTATTACCAAAACGTTCTTTCATTTCTACAAAGCCATATCTTTCGGTTTTCGCATTGTAAAAACTTTCGATAGAAGGCGTAGCAGAACCCAACAATACTTTGGCTTTTTGTCGATGTGCAATCACCACTGCCACATCTCTGGCGTGATAGCGAGGAGCAGGGTCGAATTGTTTATAAGAAGTTTCGTGTTCTTCATCTACAATGATGAGTCCGAGATTATCAAAAGGCAAAAACACCGCAGAACGCACGCCCACCACAAACTGAAATTTGCCCGAAACCACACCTTTCCATACTTCTACCCTTTCATTATCCGAAAATCGAGAATGATAAATGCCCATTTTATCGCCAAAAACTTTGCGTAATCGCACCACAATTTGGGTCGTCAAGGCAATTTCTGGCAATAAATACAATACTTGCGAGCCACTTTCCAGTACTTGTTCAATCAGTTTGATATATACTTCGGTTTTGCCGCTGCCCGTAATACCATGCAAAAGCGTAGTGTCTTTTGTCTGAAAACTTTGCATGATTTCAGAGAAGGCTTTTTCTTGAGATTCAGAAAGTACGGGCGTTGGAGCTTCCACAAAGTCAAGGTCTTCTTCAAAGCGGCTAACGATTACTTCAAATTGTTCAAGAATACCATTTTTCAATAAAGTACTCAGCGAACTTTCCGAAACATTGGCTTTGGTTAAAGCATTTTTTTCTAAACCTTTTTTATTCAATTCGGGTGTGCGGAGGACGGGAACGAACTTTAAATAATTCAAAATCACGTCCAATTGTTTGGGCGATTTTTCTAATTCGCCAATCAAAGCCGTTAAGTAACTTGGGTCTTCATAGAAGTGATTCAGTCTGATTTTTTTAAGAATCTTTGGCGTGTATTTTTCACGTACTTCTTCAAAAACAATGACTGCCTTTTTCTGAATTAAAGACTTGATGATATGATAAACATTCTTTACTTCGGCAAAACGTGCGAGTTCATCATAATTCAAAGACTGATGTTTTTTGAGTTCTTCGATGATTTCTGTTTCACGTTCTGTCAATAAAGCAGGCTGGTCGAATTCGGGATTAAACTGTACTTTCGATAAACTCGAAATCTTTAAACCCGAAGGCAAAGCAATGTTCAGTACTTCGCCGACCGTACACATATAATAATCGGCAATCCAATAGAAAAGCTCAATTTGTTTAGCGTTTACTAAAGGAGCGTCGTCTAATACTTCTAAAATATATTTGGCTTGATATTTTTCTGGCGGTTTGTTGTGAATACGGGCAATAACAGCCGTAACCACCTTCGTTTTCCCGAATTGCACAATCACTCTTAAACCAGCAGTAATACTGGCAGCGTACTCACGTGGCACACGATACGTAAAAGTATTCGGTACAGCAACAGGTACGATTACATCGGCAAAAAGGGTGATTTCTTCTGTATATAAACTTGTTTGATTAATTTCTAAGGATTGCATTAGCTTGATTAACAATTCCTGTAAAAAGCACAGAAATGAAAGAGATTCTAATTAAATGCTCGATTTGGTCGAGAATATTGCAATTTACATGAAATAATGGTTTGGTAATATAGCCGACAAGTAGGAAGCTAAGAAATATAGTAGTTTTGTTTGATGGTAATTTGTGGAATCTAAACCCTCAGAAATAATTTTATGAAAAGCTTTATCATCTTCCTCATCACCTTCCTCATCAGTTTTGCGGGTTCGTTTCATCCTGGACCTTTGAATATGTCGGTGATTCAAAAAACGCTTAAAAAGAATCTTTCTGCGGGACTTTGGATGACTTTTGGAGGAGTAATTCCAGAAATAATTTATGGCTATTTGGCTGTTGAAGGCTTAAAGATATTTGAACGATACCCGCTTATTTTTGAAATTATGCAATGGGCTGTTTTGCCGATTTTATTATTGGTCGGCTGGAATTATTTAAAACCTAAGAAAAAACAAGAAGTCTTGTTGAAAACAACAGAAGTTCAAGCAGAAGTAAAGGTGTTATCATTAGGGAGTGATATTTTGAGTGGATTTTTACTATCATTTCTCAATCCGCAATTATTGCCTTTTTGGTTGGTCATCTTGATTAATTATCAGAATTACAGCTTCTTGAAGATTGAAAATGGATTCGACAAAATTGCTTTTGTGTTAGGAGCTAGTATTGGTGCTTTCTTCCTAAACTATTTATGTGCTTATGTGGCTAATCGTAAAAGAGGATTAGTTTTTGAATCTTTATCACCCAAAATGTTCGATAAAATCATGGGTTGGACTTTTATTTTGGTGGCTTTTGTTCAAGCCGTAAAGCTATTGGTGTTTTAATAAAATAAAGTTTTTAAATATTTTTTTGAGAGTTCTAATATTATGAGTAATTATGCGATAATTTATTAAACCATAATTAACTAATTTAATATCAATGACACCTAGATGTACTTTTCACAAGTGTATTCTACTGATTACTTGTGTGCTGTTAGGTTTTTATACCCAAGCTCAAACTCCCGCCGCTCCGATTACTTTCGGTAAAGTCGATTTGAAAGACCTTCAAATGAAAAGCTATCCCAAAGACACTGCTGCTGAAGCTGTTGTACTTTGCGACTATGGCGAATACTCTTATTACTTTGGTAAAGATTTGCCTAAAGTTACTTATCGCCGCCATGTTCGTATCAAAATTCTAAAGAAATCTGGCTTTGGATATGCCAGTCAGAAAATCCCATTTTATATAACGAGTAATCCCGATAAAGGAGAAACAATAAGTAATCTGCAAGCAATTACTTGGAATGTAGAAAACGGAAGTCCAGCAAGTTATACGATGTCGGATGATGAATTTTTTGAGGAAAAAGGAACAAATACAGTCTATTATAAGAAATTCACTTTCCCACAAGTTAGAGAAGGCTCTGTGTTGGAATATTCTTACGAGATAGAGTCGGGCTTATGGTATAGTTTGCGTAATTGGAATTTCCAAACCAATATTCCTACGCTTTGGAGTGAATTGCGGGCAGAAATTCCAGCTTATTTTGACTTTAAAATTACACTCAATAGTCTTTTGCCTTTGAAGGTTCAGGAAACAAAACAAGGGAGTCAGAATTTTATGCGTAGCGATATTCGTGACCCATATCTTGCTTATAGATTTGCCATAGAAGATACTCCTGCTTTGAAAGAAGAACCTTTTTTGACAACCCTTGAAAACTATCGTTCTAAACTTAGTTTTGAATTAGCAGTAACTTATTTGCCGAATCAAGGTAAAATAGATTATTCGCAAACTTGGGAGGCACTCAATGAAACCTTGTTGATGAGTGATAATTTCGGAAAGCAAATCAAGAAATATGATGAAGCTCAAAATATCGCTAAACTCCTAAAAACACAAACCAAAGATTCCTTGGCTTTGCTAACGGCTGCCTATCAGTATATTCAAAATAATATGCAATGGGATGGCGAAAACGAAGTATTTACCTCAAGTGCTAATTTGAATAAAGTAGCAGAAAAGGGGCTGGGGAATTCAGCCGAAATCAATTTAATGCTGGTGCGTTTACTTCGTGAATGTGGTTTTGATGCCAATCCGATGATATTGAGTACTCGTGAAAATGGTTTGCCGACTGATTTGGTTTTGTTAGATAGATTTGATTTTACCATTGCTCATGTTTCCTTGAATGGCAAAGATATTTTGCTGGATGCAACTAGTAAATATGCCCAAGTGGATTTACTTCCGTTGCGTTGTTTGAATGAAAAAGGGAGATTGATTGTCAGAAAAAATAGTCGTTGGATACCGATTCCTGCTCGCCCAGTCAGTAGAAAAGTAAGTCTGATTAACATGGAAATTTTGCCAGACCAGCAGATGAAAGGGAACGTAAATGTTTCTTATGTTGGGCATGATGCTGTCTTTTTTAGATCAGCGGTATTAAGTAAAGGGAAAGAGGATTATATCAGTAATTTCAAGAAAAACAAACCTAACCAAAACATCAGCAAAGTAGATTTAGTAGCAGTTGATTCCTTGGGGCAAATGCCAGAAATGAAAATACAAACTGTTTATAATGAAGCCTATACCACTGCAGGCGACCGCATCTATTTTACACCAATGCTAGATTTGGGAGAAGAAACCAATCCATTCAAATCGCCAATTAGAAATTATCCCGTTGAATTTGGTATACCGCAAGAGGAAACCTTTAGTGCTGTTTACAAAATTCCTGCTGACTATATAGTAGAAGAAATGCCTAAAGGAGAAAGTGTTACTTTGCCTAACAATGGCGGTCGTTTTGATTTCAGAGTAACATTATTAGATGGAGAAGTTAAAATCGACAGCAAAGTAAGTTTAAAGAAAGCACTTTATAGCAGTGAAGAGTATGGTGCATTACGAGAACTGTTTAATAGAATTGTTGTAAAACATGCAGAGCAGATTATTTTGAAGAAGAAGTAGCAAGCTTTGCAACTAAGAAATCTTGCTTTGTAGTGGAGTCTGTTCACTTCCTGAAAATAAATTAATTGAGAATATAAACCTATAAGGATTTGAGATTAAAGCTCTTATTATTAGTTAAATATAAAATCCTTATAGGTTTGATTTAATACTTATAAACTCACTACATACATTAATAATACACATACAAATGAAAAAAAATGCCTTTTTTAAAAGTAGTCTTAGTTACTTTTTATTACTCCTAGTAACATTTTCAATCAATGCCCAAAACAGTCCTATCAAGTATGGCAAAGTGGACATGGCTGATTTACAAATGAAAGCCTATGCCAAAGATACTGCTGCCGAAGCAATAGTACTTTGCGACTTCGGAACTCACAATTACACCTATCGTGAAGGACAGGGTTTAAAAGTTGCTTACGAAAGACACAGAAGAATCAAAATCCTTAAGAAATCTGGCTATGAATGGGCTACTTATTCTTTTGGATTGAGTAATTCCAGAACAGGAACAGCTAAAGAATATGCTTCTAATATCAAGGGAGCTACTTATAATTTGGTAGATGGAAAAATCGTAACGACCAAATTAGAAAAAAGCTCAATCTTTCTGGAAAAGAAAAGTGAGAATCTGATGATTCAAAAAATTACATTGCCCAATGTACAAGAAGGCTCAGTCATAGAATATTCATACAGAATTGAATCAGACTTTGATACCGAAGTTCGTTTTTGGGAATTCCAAAGAAGTATTCCAACACTTTGGAGTGAATATCAAGTAAAAGTGCCTGAATTTTATCAATTCCAATTAATTACGCAAGGTTACGAGCCTTTTGTGGTTTCTAGCATTACCAAAGAAGCACTGAATTTAGGGGTTGGGTTTGAAAACATTGCTGCTACTTATTATAGATTTGTTCAGAAAGATGTACCTGCTCTAAAAGTAGAACCATACATTACTACGATTGAAGACTATCGTTCGCAAGTTGAGTTTGAAATTTCTGCTTATGTGCCAACAGGTGGTATTCCCAAACATTTTTCTTCTACTTGGAATGATTTCTCAAAATCCTTGACCAATTATGATAATTTCGGAAGGTTACTCAACAAAGGTGGTTTTCTGAAAGAAGTTGCCGCTACTATCAAAGCGACTGCCAAAGATAGTTTGTCTAAAATTCAAGCAGCCTATAATTATGTTTCAAAGAATATGACTTGGAATCAGCAAAGGAGTTTCTTGGCGAGTGGAAATTTAAAGAAAGCTTTTGAAGCTAAAACGGGAAATTCAGCAGATTTGAATTTGATGTTGATTGCTTTACTTAGAGAATTGGATATTGAAGCCGACCCAGTTGTGTTGAGTACCAGAGATAATGGACGAGTATTGGATTATTATGTACTTGAACGAAAATTCAATTATGTAATTGCGGCGGTAGATGTACAAGGACAATGGTTATTGATAGATGCTACTGAACCGTCGATGCCCTTAGGTACTTTGCCAATTCGTTGTTTGAATGGAAAAGGAAGATGGATTCATGGAGAATCAGGCGATTGGGTTGAACTGAAAACCAATGAAAAACTAGCGAAAACATTGATTGCTAACTTTGAGATTGCTCCAGAAGGACAAATAAAAGGACAATTAAGTATCAATCATATCAGTTATGCCGCTCATGATGAACGCATGGAAATCAAGAGAGATACCAAAGCAAAATACATAGATAATCTAAAAAAGTCGCACAGTAGTTGGGAAGTAAAAAAAGTTGAATTTGAAGATGAAAACGAAATCGAAAGACCATTACAAGTAAAATTGGATTTGAATATCAATGAAGGCGTAGGAGTAGCAGGTGATAGAATTTATTTTAATCCGATGATTGGTGAAGGAGAAAATAAAAACCCTTTCACAACATTAGAAAGAAAATATCCAGTTGATTTTGGTACTTTGATTGAAGATAGTTTTATCGCTACTTATACCATACCCAAAGGCTATGTAGTTGAAGAAATGCCTAAGAGTATGCGAGTAAATTTACCTGAAGATGGAGGTAGATTTGCTTTTATGGTGGCAAAATCAGAAGATATAATTACGATTTCTAGCAAAATTACGTTGAAGAAAACCATGTATTTTGCCGAAGAATATGAATTGTTAAAACAGTTTTACGACCAAATTATTCAGAAACAAGCAGAACAAATAGTTTTAAAGAAAGCCCAATAAATAATGAAAGCATTTATCATCAGTTCACTACTATTTACAGGTATTTTAAGTAATTGTTTTGCTCAGAATACTTGGAATGTAGCTAGCATTCCAGCAGAATTAAAGGAAAAAGCCCATGCAGTAATTCGTAAAAGCGAAACCATTTTTACGGTTAAAAACCTAGGAGAAGCTACTGAAAAAAATCATAAAGTAATTACAATTCTTGATGAACAAGGTTTACAATATGCCTCTATGACGCTTTTCTATAGTAAGCTTGAAAAAGTAAATAATTTTGAAGGTGTATTGTACGACAGTAATGGAGAGAAAGTAAAAAAGGTAAAAAAAGACGATATTCATGATGGAAGTGCCGTTGGAAACGGAACACTTTTTGGCGATAACCGTTACAAATATGCGGAATTCAAATATGCGATTTTTCCTTTTACCGTAGAGTTCACGACAGAAACAACGAATAAGAATTTACTTTTTTATCCGATGTGGTTTCCACAAGAAGACGAAGAAAACGTAGCTGTAGAACAATCATCTTTAAAAATACAAATGCCTGCTAATTTGCCACTTCGTTATAAATCAATTAACGGATTAGCAGAACCTACCTTGGAAAACATTGCAGAATCTAAAAGTTATACTTGGCAAGTAAAGAATTTACAGGTGTATGAAAACGAACTTTATTCCCCTAAATGGACACGCTACGGAAAAGGAGTACTGAC
This sequence comes from Arcicella lustrica, assembly GCF_034930985.1. Taxonomy (NCBI): domain Bacteria; kingdom Pseudomonadati; phylum Bacteroidota; class Cytophagia; order Cytophagales; family Flectobacillaceae; genus Arcicella; species Arcicella lustrica. Next base: position 71,099 of record NZ_JAYGIM010000002.1, on the reverse strand, counting down.
TGCTCCGAATGAGTTTGAAGTAGAAGGCTTCAAAGGAAGCATGAAAACGTGGAAAGATTTAGGGGAATTTGATAATATTTTAGGAAAAGGGAGAGACGTTTTACCCGAAAATGTGCAACAAGAAGTAAAACAATTGGTGGCTAATATTTCAGATCCAAGCCTGAAAGTAAAGAAAATCTATGAGTACTTACAAGCTAAAACCCGTTACATTTCTATTCAATTAGGCATTGGTGGTTGGCAACCTTTTGAAGCCAGTTATGTGGCTGAAAAAGGTTATGGCGATTGTAAAGCATTGTCGAATTACACAAAAGCTTTGTTGAAGAGTGTTGGAATTGAATCATTTTATGCTTCGATTAGAGGAGGAAGTAATGAACGAGATATTCATCCAGATTTCCCTTCTCAACAATTTAATCACGTAATTGTGTGCGTGCCGATGAAAAGTGATACCATTTGGTTGGAATGTACTTCGCAAGATAATGCCTTTGGTTATTTGTCTGATTTTACGAGCGACCGTTACGCACTTTTATCAACACCAGAAGGAGGGAAGTTAGTCCGCACGCCAGTTTATAAAGCGAAAGACAATCAGCAAAATAGGAATATTAAAGTAGCTTTAGCAGAAGATGGAAATGCCACAGTCGTAGCTGTAACAGAATATACAGGACTTTTATCAGACGATTATTCTGATATTAAAAACTTGTCGAGCAGAGAGGAGCAGCAAAAACATCTTTACAAAAGAATCAATATTCCCAGTTTTGAAGTAAGCAATTTTTCTATTCAAGATGAAAAGAAAAGAATTCCGACTGCTACCGTAAAATTAGATTTGAATGTAAGGAAATGTGCATCGAAAAGTGGAACGAGATTATTTTTAACGCCCAATTTAATGTCGGCGATTAATACTGTTCCGCCAGCGTTGGATAAACCTCGTCAAACAGAAGTAGTGTTAAAAATGGCATTGACCGAAACAGATTCAGTTACTTATCAATTACCTAAAAATGCTACCTTAGAATTTAAGCCAGAAGGAATTAAGTTTGAAAACCGCTTCGGCACTTATCAATCAGAGTTTCAAGTAAAAGACGGAAGTTTGTTGTATATCAGAAAATTAGTGAGAAATCAAGGCAAATTTCCACCAGAAAGTTATGCTGAACTCATCGAATATTACAAAAAAGTAAGCAAAGCAGATAGAACACAAGTGGTTTTGAAGCTTTAAGAGGGAGAGTTTTTTGGAATTTATGTCAAATTTTAGACGCTCAATAATTTTAGTTTGTGAACGTTAAGTATTTATTCAAAATCAAAACAAATGATTATGCTTCACAAAACTAAATACATGGCAATTGTTGGATTGCTTTTTACACTTACTTGGTTTTCATCTTGCAAGAAAACAGAGGATGATGTTGTCAGTAATGCAACAAAAGACGTAAGAGATAGTGTTTATGCTATTTCACAATCCTTATATCTCTGGAATACGAGTTTACCAACGGCTACTTTATTTAAACCGACAGGGTATCCAACAGCAGACTCGGTGATGAAAAAAGTAAGAACTTATAGCCCTTTTGTAAATGGGAAATATCAGGATAGGTGGAGTTTTGCCATTGAAAAATCTGTCTGGGATAATTATGTAAGTGGAAACAGTTCGGATGCGGGAGTACAATATGGTTTTGTAAGTGCTACAGATTTAAGAGTGAAATTAGTTTATTCACAATCTCCAGCGGGATTATTGGGCGTAAAACGTGGTTGGCAAGTACTAAAAATTAATGGAGTTGATGCCACAAATGCAAATATCAATCAACTAAATACAGAACTGGGAAAAACTTCTCAGACTATTTTGTTTATTAAGCCCGATGGTACGCAACAAACACTTACTCTTACTGCTGGGGCTTATAAAGCTGATTATGTAATCAACCCTAAAGTATTTTCTGTAAATGGAGTAAATGTAGGTTATTTTAATTTTGATTCATTTTTGGGAGATGCCATTAATGGCAAAACTGCTCAGACAACGCTGAATGTACTAGACCAAACATTTGCTGATTTCAAATCAAAAAATGTAACGGAATTAATCCTTGATTTACGTTATAATGGAGGTGGTTATGGCTTAGTTGCTAATTATTTAGGCAATTTAATTGCTCCAACAGCAGCTATTGGGAAGATATTTGCGAAGACAGAACACAATACTGTTTATACTCAATACAACAGCACTGATTATTTTGCCACTGCTACTAATGGATTGAAATTAAGCAAAATCGTAATCATTGTAAACAAAGGAACAGCATCTGCAAGTGAGGAATTAATCAATGCGTTAAAACCAGTGATGACCGTAAAGTTGATAGGAAGTACTACTCATGGTAAGCCAGTAGGTTATTATGCTATACCAACTATGGATTACTATGCTTTTCCTGTAGCTTTCAGAAATGTTAATTCAGCAGGAACAGGTAATTTTTATGAAGGTTTTTCTGTAGATAAAGTTCAGACGGATGATTTTACCAAAGATTTAGGAGATGAGAATGAAGCTTGTCTGAAATCTGCCTTGGAGTATTATAGAACGGGTGTCCTACAGTCAACAACTCAATCAGCTAGAATTAGTGCTGAAATAGAGCAATTAAATACTAAAATAACCAAAGAACGATTGAAATTAACCGTTTATGATTTTCCTAAAAAGTAAGATTGTAAAGTTGTTTTAAGCTTACAGAATAAAATCTTTACCCTACAAGATGCAAGCAATCTTGTGGGGTTTATTTTTGTCTTCTATTTTTTGATTAACTTTGTCTTTCCGAGAAATTTTAAAAGGAATTAATTTCTCAATCACGAAATCTTACATTGCATTTAGAATGAAAATCTCCCTTAATTGGCTTAAACAATTTGTAGAAATAACAGAGTCGGCTCAAGCATTAGACCACCTCTTAACTGGAACGGGCTTAGAAGTAGAATCCATCGAGCGTCACGAAGCAATTTTGGGCGGTTTACAAGGTTTTGTAGTAGGTGAAGTACTTACTTGTGAGCGATTTATGGTCAAGGAAAAACAGTTGAGCTTAACTACTGTTGATGTGGGCGGAGAAACGCCTTCACAAATTGTTTGTGGTGCTGCCAACGTTGAAGCCGGACAAAAAGTAATTGTTGCTACTGTCGGAACTACGCTTTACGACCATGCAAAAGGTGTTGAGATTTTTAAAATCACCAGTAAAAAAACTTACGGACATCTTTCGGAAGGAATGATTTGTGCCGAAGACGAAATCGGTCTTGGTACTTCGCACGCTGGTATTTTGGTGTTGGATACTGATTTGCCGAACGGAACCCCTGCGGCTCAGTACTTTAATTTAGAAGCAGATTTATTAATCGAAATCGGATTAACACCCAACCGTGCAGATGCTGCTTCGCATTGGGGAGTAGCTCGTGATGTTAAAGCAAAAACTGGTCGTGCTATTACTTTGCCTTCGGTTGAAGCTTTCAAAGTTGATAATAATAATTTCCCGATTGAATTAATCGTTGAAGATCCTACAGCTTGTCCACGTTTTTGTGGCGTAACTGTTGATGGCGTAACGGTGAAAGAATCGCCAGAATGGTTACGTAAATCTTTGGAAACAATTGGTTTGCGTCCAATCAATAACATTGTTGATATTACCAATTATATCTGTCACGGTTTAGGGCAACCAATGCACGCTTACGACTGGAATGCCATTTCAGGTCAGAAAGTAATTGTAAAAACTTTGCCAGCAGGCACGAAATTCACTACGCTCGACGAAGTAGAACGTACTTTAGACGAAACAGATTTGATGGTTTGTAATGGCGAAGAACCTATTGGAATCGCTGGGATTTTTGGTGGAACAAAATCGGGAATCAAAGCAGAAACGACTCGTGTCTATTTAGAAGTAGCCTATTTCGACCCTGCTTCTGTAAGAAAAACGGCTCAACGTCATGGCTTGAAAACGGATGCTTCTTTCCGTTTTGAGCGTGGAACAGACCCAAATGCGAAATTATACGCTTTGAAATATGCAGCTTTGTTGATTCAAGAATTAGCAGGTGGCGTAATTGCTTCGGAAGTATCAGATTTTTATCCGAATCCTATTTCAGATTTCAGCATTCCGGTTTTATACAAAAACGTCAATCGTTTGATTGGTAAAACCTTGGATAAAGCTTTAGTAAAATCAATTCTTGAATCTTTAGATATTACGATTCAAAACGAAGATGAAAACGGTTTTACGGCAATCGTGCCGCCTTACCGTGTGGACGTTACTCGTGAAGCCGATGTAATTGAAGAAGTGCTTAGAATTTATGGTTTTGAAAATGTAGAATTGTCTGAAAACCTTGGAACAGAATTTTTATCTGGTTTCCCACAGAAAGACAGAGAACAATTACAATTAAAAATTTCACAAGTATTGGCGGCGAATGGTTTCAACGAAATTATTACCAATTCTTTAACAAAACCAGCTTATTCCGTTTTGATTAAAGCAGATTTGCCGAACGACGACGTTGAGATTTTAAATAAATTATCAGAAGATTTAGGCGTAATGCGTCAGTCGATGGTATTTTCTGGATTAGAAGTATTGGCACACAATATCAACCGTCGTCAGAAAGATTTGAAGATGTTTGATTTTGGTAAAACATATCATAAAATCAATGATAAATACGTTGAAAAACGCCATTTAGCTTTGTATGTGACGGGAAATACGGAAAATGAAACGTGGCAATTGAAATCACAAAAAGTAGCTTTCCATACGTTGGCAAGTGCTGTAAATAAAGTACTGGGAAGTTTAGGTTTCAAAAATCTTGATACAAAACCTTTAGAAGGAACTGCAACTTTTGAATATGGCATAAGTTATGTATTGAACAAAAAAGAAGTAGCCAAAGTAGGTTTAGTAAAACCAAATGTGGCGAAAAAAGCAGAAGTAAAACAGCACGTTTTCTTTGCTGATTTTGATTGGGATTACTTATTCAAACAATATAACGACAAAGCTACTTTTGTAGAATTACCGAAATTCCCAGAAGTACGTCGTGACCTTTCTTTGGTGATTGACAAAACCGTTACTTTCGACCAAATTCAGAAATTGGCACGTAATTACGAGAAAAACTTGTTGCGTCAAATCAATGTTTTTGATGTGTATCAAGGTGAAAACTTAGGTGCAGATAAAAAGTCTTATTCAGTAAGTTTCATTCTTCAAGATTACGAACAAACCTTGACGGACAAAGTAATCGACAAAACAATGGAAAAACTAATGGCAGCTTTTGAAAAAGAAATCGGAGCAGTGATTAGAAAATAATTTGGATAGATTCCCAATGCAAACGCCACAAGGATTTAAGATACTTGTGGCGTTTGGTTTAAATAAAGAAGACGATCATTGACTCAAATTTTATTATATCAAACTCATCAACAAACGTTTATTAAGAATTTTGTACCTTTGTGTTGAAACGAAAAAAGGTACTGAAATGACTTATCACAATAATAAATCTGAAATAAAAACTTCTTTTGATGTTGGATTGGTTTTGATGATGAAAAATATAAATCGTACTGAGAAAAGTTCAAGAGAGTCAATAATGGCTAAACTTCGCAAAATTGATTTTCGTTAAAAATTATACAAGAAAAATTAGAAGCAATAGATAAAAATGTTTGAGAATTTAAGCAGTAAAATAACCACCGCAATGCGTACCCTGAAAGGTAAAGGACGTATCACGGATGTCAATGTAGCAAGTACTGTCAAAGAAATCCGTAAGGCTTTGATGGATGCCGATGTTAACTATAAAGTTGCCAAAGAAATCACTGACCGCATCAAGGAAGAAGCGATGGGACAAAAAATCCTTATTGCGGTTGACCCTGGTCAAATGTTGGTGAAGATTGTCCATGAAGAACTTGTAAAATTGATGGGTTCTTCTGTGCAAGCTATCAACCTTAAACCAGACCCAGCAATTATTTTGATTGCAGGTTTGCAAGGTTCTGGTAAAACTACTTTCTCTGGAAAATTAGCTCAATACCTCAAAAAAAGTGGTAGAAATGTGTTGTTGGTTGCTTGTGATATTTATCGTCCTGCGGCTATCGACCAATTGAAAGTTTTGGGTGAACAAGTAGGCGTAGATGTTTATGCTGAACCTGAAAATAAAAACGCTGTTGAGATTGCACAAAATGCGATTTCTTACGGTCGTAAAATGGGTAAAAGAGTAATCATTGTCGATACTGCTGGTCGTTTGGCAGTAGATGAGGCAATGATGAACGAAATTGCAGCGGTTAAAAATGCCATCAAACCTTCAGAAATCCTTTTTGTAGTGGATTCGATGACTGGACAAGATGCTGTAAATACTGCTAAAACTTTCAACGAACGTTTGAATTTTGATGGTGTTGTATTAACTAAATTAGATGGTGATGCTCGTGGTGGTGCTGCACTTTCTATTCGTCATATTGTAGATAAACCAATTAAGTTTATCTCAACAGGCGAAAAAATGGATGCGCTTGACCAATTCTATCCCGACCGTATGGCAAGCCGTATTTTGGGTATGGGTGACGTACTTTCTTTGGTAGAAAGAGCACAAAGTGCTTTTGATGAAGAAGAATCAGAGCGTATCAATAAGAAAATCCGCCAAAACCAGTTTAGTTTTGAAGATTTCTACTCGCAGTTACAGCAAATCAAGAAAATGGGTAATTTGAAGGATTTGATGGGAATGGTGCCGGGAATGTCGCAAGCAGTGAAAGATGTAGATATTCCAGACGATGCTTTCAAATCAATTGAAGCAATCATCCAGTCGATGACTCCGAAAGAACGCCAAAAACCTGAATTGTTGGATATGTCTCGTAAGAAACGTATTGCAACTGGTTCGGGAACTTCTGTCACAGAAATTAATAATCTATTGAAACAGTTCGACGGAATGCGTAAAATGATGCGTATGATGAACAATGTTCAAGACGGTAAAATGAAAATGCCTAATATGGCAAATATGATGCGTAAATAGCGCTGAGCTTTGAGCTTTAGTAATAAAAAGGGTTAAGAAGATTTTATCTTTTTAACCCTTTTTATTTAATATGAATATAGAGCCAATAAAAAAGCCTTAACATTTTGAAATGTTAAGGCTTTGGTGGTGGTCCCACTAGGATTCGAACCTAGGACCCCCTGCTTGTAAGGCAGGTGCTCTGAACCAGCTGAGCTATGAAACCGAGATTGTTGTTGTAATTTGGTGGTCCCACTAGGATTCGAACCTAGGACCCCCTGCTTGTAAGGCAGGTGCTCTGAACCAGCTGAGCTATGAAACCAAATTCCTTTCTTTTAAGGTGGTGCAAAATTACGCTTTATTTGCTTACACTCCAAACATCAACAAAGAAAAAAATGAATCTTTTTTAAATAAAATTATAAGTGTTTTATTATCAATAAGTTAAAATGTGATAAATTTTTGATGTTTTTTATTCTATCTATCACGCTGTATTGATAATTATTAAGAATGAAAAGAAAGGTGCATTTCAAGATAAAATACTTCAAAAACGTTCATGCTATTTTTGGAATGACTGTAGATGTTTTTAACCTTTCATAACAATTGAAGTTTTGATTATTGGTTAAACTGGATAAATTTGTGAAATCAAAATATTTAAACCAAAATTAAAATGTCAGAATTATTTACAGCTGGTGGTATTATAAGTTTACTTACTCTTACCTTTTTAGAAATTGTTCTTGGAATAGATAACATCATTTTTATTTCAATTGCTGCCAATAAATTAGCCAAGAAAGATCAAGCAAAAGCAAGGAACATAGGATTGCTATTAGCAATGGTTTTTAGAATTACTTTACTGTTTGGTATTTCATTTATCATCTCTTTACAAGAACCTTTTACTCATATTAATTTAGGATGGCTTAATGCGGGAATTTCTGGACAGAGTTTAATCTTATTTATCGGAGGTTTATTCTTATTGTACAAAGCGACCTCTGAAATTCATGAAAAACTAGAGGTTGGAGGCGAGCATGAAGTTACTGTCCCTAAAGGTTCAGCGGCTGATAAATTAACGGCTGTGGTGCTTCAAATTGCGTTGATTAACATTGTATTCTCGATTGATTCTATTCTTACTGCGATTGGCTTAACGCATAATTTACCGATTATGATTATTTCAGTTGTATTGTCGATTGTGATTATGATGGGCTTTTCAGGACCAGTTGGCGATTTTGTAAATCGTCACCCTTCTATTCAAATGCTAGGAATGGCATTCTTGATTATGATTGGTTTTATGCTAATTGCACAATCTGCACACGACGCACATGTTTCTCTTTTTGGTTCTGGTGTGGGTGAAGTACCAAAAGGCTATTTATATTTTGCGATTGCCTTCTCTTTATTAGTTGAAGTACTCAATATTAAAATGAGAACTAAACAAGAGAGTGCTAAGTAATATTTATGAAGTAGGCGATTTAAGCACTCGCTTTTGTTTGATAGAAAGTAAAAAAGCCGTGAATTTGTGTTGAACAAATTCACGGCTTTTTTGTACAAAATAAAATTACTTTACAAACTTTTTCGCTTGTGCTAAAATAACATTAGCCGCATTTGGAATAGGGTTTGGAACACCAACCATAATCGTTTTTACTTTACCATTGTTATCCATAAAGTAAATTGATGGATAAGCATCTACTGGATATTTTTGAGCTACCGCAGGACCTTCACCGTTTTCATAATCCATTGCTACACAAACGTATTTTTGGTTCATGTAATCTCCCAAGGCTTTATCTGTGAATACTTGATTTTTCAAGATTTTGCATGGACCACACCAAGTAGTGTAACAATCCATCATTATCATTTTGTTTTCTTTTTTAGCTTTTGCTAAAGCTTGTTGAAAAGTACCTTTAAAAAACTGAATGCCTGTTGCGTTTGTATTTTTGGCAGGTTCAGTTTTAGCATTTACACTGATAGTAAAAAGGATTAATAAAGCAGATAAAATTCTAGTTTTTAACATTTTCTAAGATTGATTAAGTTTGATACAAAACGTTTAATTGACGAGTAAATTTTAAACGATTAAACTAATACTAAAGTTTTAGATTAACAATCATTAACACTTTAAATTAAAAAGGCGTAAGAATAAATACTCTTACGCCCCAATATAGATATGTTAAATGTCAATTACGCATAAGTATTTAGCATTACTGGCATTACAAGCATTAAAATATCTTCGTCAGCCTTTTTATCAGCAGGAATAATTAGACCAGCACGATTAGGTTGAGACATTTCTAAAGAAATCATGTTTGATGTAAGATTACTCAACATTTCAATCATGAATTTAGCATTGAAACCAATTTCCATTTCATCTCCATCATAGTCGCACATTAATCTTTCATTCGCTTCGTTAGAATAATCTAAATCTTCTGCTGAAATCACTAAATCGTTTTTCAATAATTTTAAACGAATTTGATGAGTCGTTTTATTTGAATAAATAGAAATGCGTTTCAAAGAACCTAAAAATTCTGAACGATTAATTGTTAGAACATTTGGATTGTTTTGAGGAATAGCATTTTCGTAATCAGGGAAACGTTCGTCGATTAATCGGCAAATCATTCTGATGTTATTGAAACTGAAAAACGCATTTGAAGAACTGAAATCAGAAGTAACAGTTGTATCATCAGATGGCAATGAAGATTTCAATAAATTCAATGCTTTACGAGGAATAATCATCGTAGAATCATATTCTGATTTTACATCACTTCTTTTATAGCGAATCAATCTATGTCCGTCAGTAGCGACAAAATTGGTATATTCAGGAGACAATTGAACATAAACACCTGTCATCGCAGGACGTAAATCGTCATTTGAAACAGCAAAAATTGTGTTAGCAATTGCTGCCCCTAATATATCAGCAGAAATTTGTACTGATAAACTTTTTGTTACTTGTGGTACTTTAGGGAAATCAATTGGGTTTTCACCTGAAAGCTTATAACGACCATTTTCAGTGATGATTTCAGTCCCAAAAGTATCTCTGTCAACTTTAAAAGTAATTGGTTGGTCTGGCAAGCCTCTAAGAGTATCCAATAATAAACGAGCAGGAATAGCGATTGCTCCAGAGTCTGAAGATTCTATTGCCAATGTCGTAATCATTACAGTCTGTAAATCAGAGGCAGTAACTGTCAGTTGAGTTTGATCAATTTGGAACAAGAAATTTTCCAAAATAGGTACAATCGGGTTGTTGGCAATAACGCCATTAACTGTCGAGAGTTGTTTCAATAAAACTGATGAGGATACGACGAATTTCATTATCTTGAAAGAATATTTTTAGTTGGGAATGACTATTAAATTACCAAAACGATTTAAGTTTTGATATAAAGCACTGTATTTTAAAAAGTTCAACAAAAGTACAAATAAGCCCTGACTTTTAATTGTTTTTAGGCAAATTTCGCCAGTAAGAAAAAGTTTTTTTGAAACTTAATATTATTCACTCAACGATTATGAGAAAATGAATTAAATACTCAGCGAGTATATTTTCTTTGTCTCCAGAAGTTTCTAGTTATTCCCAAAATCGCTAAAATAATTACAGGAATAATTAAATTGATTGATTGCCAATAGGTTCTATCATCTTGCAGAGCTGCTTTATCTAATGGTCTTAATTTGATTTCTTTATTTCTGGCTACAATTACCCCGTTATCATCCAATAAATAGTCAATTGCGTTCAGTACAAAATCCTTGTTGGCAAATGTATTACCTGAATATTTATCAAAACCAAGAGGGAGAGGAGTATTGTTTTTTTTGTCAAAATCATTCGCAGGAATATCTCCGTCTGAACAAACAATTATTTTGGAAGCCTTTCCATCAGCTTTAAAGCTAGCAAAACGTGAATCACTTGGCAGAATTCTATTTTTGTATAAAGACTCAAATTTTCCCTCTAATAACAGCCCTACAGTTTGTACTCCTGCATTATATTGGCTTGCGTTTAAATCTTTACTAGCAAAATTGTAGCTCATAATTGCTGGTGCCTTTAGTATCTGCGTATATTGCGACGTCATCAATAGTGGAATTTTCGAGATTCCATTTGCACGTACAGTGTCAAGAGTACCGACATATTTTGTATAAATAGCATCTAAATTTCTAACAATTGGCGATTTTCCAAAAGTATTTATCAAAGGAAAATATTGCCATTGTGTAAGTTGAATGTTAGAACGATCTCCAAAATTTCCGACGTCTAAAGGAATCGCAGCACTCATCTGTGCATCCTTGATAAGATTTGGGTTTAAGCGAACACCATATTTGAATAATAAATCTTCTAGCCCAACACTTTGAACTTGCGCCATGTTTCCTTCACGAGCTACAGAATCTACTTTTACAGCATCGACAAAGAAAATTGCTTTGCCACCATTCATGATAAATTGGTCTATTTTGTACTTATCTTCATCATTAAAAACTTGTTCTGGTTTCAAAACAAAAATCGCATCTAAGCCATCTAAGGTAGGTGAATTTCTTAAATCAACTGGATAAAGTTCGTAATTGGGTTTTAAAGCTCCAATTAAATCCAATTGATTCACAGCAGGCAAATTGGTATAATTGATAAAAAAGCCAATCTTCTTTTTTTCTGTAGCAGTTACTCTTTTAATGGCAGAAGCCAATTGGTATTCTACTCCTTCATAAGATTGATTTAGGATTTCTTGAGGTGACGATAATTTATTTCCTTTCAATAATAAAGTGGCAATTTCTTTGTCTTTATAGGTAATAATGGCACCGGGTAAAATTAAACTTTGCGTTTTTTTGCCGTCTTCATTATTATAGACGTTGGTTGGAGTGATGCCTTTCTGAGCGATTTTCGCTATTTTTTCATTTCTTGTTTTTTCATCTTTATATTCAGCGTTCAGGTCGATAAAAGTATATTTAATATTTGTTCCACCATAGATTTGGAACTCATCAAGTGTTTCCTTCACTGCATTTTCTAAACGTTTAAAACCAGCAGGAATGCCTTTCCCTGTGAGATATACTTTTACATATACTTCATCATCAAGGTTTTGTAATAACTTTTTACTTGCTTCTGAGATTGTATAACGTTTTTCTTGGGTTAAATCTAGTCTAAAAAATAAACGACTAGCCAAGAGATTTACTCCCAGTATTGCTACAAAAATGATGATAAACTGAACGCTTTTATTTTTCATTTAATTTCTAAAGAATTTTCCTTCTCTTGACTTCAATTGTGATTAGAATCTCAAAAGGTGTTTATGTTTTACGCAGGTACACAAAATTAGTATTTATCTTTTGATTAATTCATTTTAAACGAAGGTTGAAGCAAAACTGTATTTAGAATTAAAAATAATGATAAAGTTTTGTTACCCTTTAGTTTTCATTTTACGACTAATACTTCAGATGCTTTAGCATAACCACTAACCACAAACTTTGAGTATATGTCATCATTGATAGTTCGTTCAAATTTTGAATTAATTGTAGATTCAAAAAAAAGTGTATCACTAATAATAGAACAAATAATCATGTTAGAAGCAGAAAGCAACTACACTTTAATCCATACAAAAGATGGAAATAGTTGCTTGTATGCAAGGTGTATTAATGCTTTTGACGAAGAGTTGGCAAAATACGGTTTTTTGCGTGTACATAAATCTTACATTATAAATCCTAAATATGTAGTGGATTATGTTAGTAAAGAAAGTAAAATAGTACTTGAAAATAATTTATTTGCACCTGTTGCTAGAAGAAAAAAAAGTATGATAAGAGTCTCGTCAATTCGTAAAATTGTTGGGAAATACCCTCGAATGAATATTAATCTCTAAATATATCTCTTACAATTGCTAGGCAGTATTCTATTAAAAATAGTTACTGCCTTATTTGTTTAAAAGGTGTTAGGTTTGAGTAAAATCAAATACCAATTTCTAAACCTTTTGGAAAATAGAATTATGTAGCCTATCTTTGAAATAGCTACTTTTAAGTGTAAAGTATTTAAGCTTTGCACAATCTTAAAAAACTATTTAGTAATTAGACAGATTTAGCTGTTTACTTTATCTAAATAAACGATGCTCATGAGCATTCCGTTTTTATCCAATTCAGAGTATTATTAATTAAACCATCAATGTTATTGAGCTTAATTCTACTTAAGCTTCATGGCTTTCGTATGGAAAAAACAAAATTTTCAATGAGTAAATTTCTTGAATTACAATGTTTTGATTCTGAATCAGGTTCTCTAACAGTCTTTGAAAAACACCTTCCTGGAAGTATAAAAAGAGTTTTTTATATTCATTGTGAAGAAGGAAAGGTGAGGGGTGGACATCGTCATAAAAAAACGTGGCAAGCAATTACTTGTTTGACGGGTAGTTGTAGAATTTATATAAATAACGGACAACACGAACAAGAATACTTCTTGTTTTCACCTAATCAATGTATTATTCTTCAGCCCGAAGATTGGCATATTATGGACTCTTTCTCAAAATCCTGCATTCTTTTAGTATTAGCAAATGAATTATATGATCCTAGTGATTATATTGATGAACCTTATGAATTAAAAACAATGAAAAATGCAGATACCATTTCTTAGTTTAAAATTAATAAATAAGCCGTTTGAAGTAGAAATTCAAAATATTGTAAAAGAAGTTGTTGAAAAAGGATGGTATATCCTTGGTGAGAAAGGTAAAGAATTTGAACAGAACTTCGCAAAATTTTGTGGCGTTAAACACTGTTTTGGTGTTGCTAATGGTTTAGATGCTTTAATTATCATTTTAAAAGCAAGTAACTTCCCTCCATCCTCAGAGATTATTGTAGCAGCGAATACTTATATTGCTACGATTCTAGCAATTAAACAAGCTGGGTATATTCCAGTTTTGGTTGAACCTTCTTTAGAAACATACTTAATTGACTCTGCCAATATTGAAAAAGTGGTCAGTTCAAAGACTAAAGCAATTTTAGTTACCCATCTCTATGGCAAATGTTGTGATATGAATAGTATTTCTCATATTGCTCAAAAATATAATCTTCATGTTTTTGAAGATGCTGCTCAGGCTCATGGTGCCAGATATGAAGGAAAAATAGCCGGAAATTTGTCAGATGCAGCGGGCTTTAGTTTTTATCCTTCTAAAAATTTAGGAGCGTTAGGTGATGCTGGGGCGATTACGACTAATAATGATGAATTGGCTGAAAAAATCTTAGCTTTAAGGAATTATGGTTCAAGTAAAAAGTATGTATTTGATTATCAAGGCTTAAATAGTAGATTGGATGAAATACAAGCAGCAATACTGAATCTTAAGCTTCAGCAACTTAATTTGGATAATCAATATAGGCGAGAGATTGCTTCTATTTATCTAAATCAGATTAAAAATGATAAAGTTATTTTGCCTAATATTGATACAATTAATGACGACGTTTGGCATTTATTTATATTAAGAACTGAGTATAGAGATAATTTGATAAAATTTTTGAATTCAAAAGGAATTGGCACTGATATTCACTATCCAATCCCTCCTCACAAACAAAAAGCCTTTGAAGAGTGGAATGATAAATCATTACCCATTACAGAAAAAATCCATCATGAAGTAGTTAGTATCCCACTAAATACAGCTTTGACTAAAAACGAAATTAATTATATCGTAGAAACGATAAATTCATACTAAACCATTTTATTTTATGTTATTATCAGTTGTCATTCCAGTTTATAGAGGTGCAAAAACTATTGGTAAACTGGTTGAGAAACTTCACGAAGAACTGAATCAGTATAGTTTTGAAATTGTATTGGTTAATGACGGAAGCCCAGATGATTCAGAACAAGTTTGCTTAGCATTATCAAAAAAATACAAAAATATTACCTTTGTTTCATTACGAAAAAACTTTGGTGAATTTAATGCTGTAATGTGTGGATTAAATCATGTTCGTGGTGATTATGCAGTAATGATTGACGATGACTTCCAAAACCCTCCATCTGAAATTATTAAATTGTTAGAAGAAGCTGAGAAAACTGGACATGAAGTAATTTATACTTATTACTCAGATAAAAAACATAGTATTTTTAGGAATTTTGGCAGTTGGTTGGTCAATCAACTTGCTACAAGGTTGCTAAATAAGCCAAAAGGACTTTATTTGTCTAGTTTTAAGCTGATTAGCAAAGATATTGTCAACGAAATTTGTCACTATAAAGGACCATTTCCATATATTGATGGAATAATTTTTAGTGTGGTATCTAATGTTGGAAGCGTTCATGTAGAACATTCAGAAAGAGAAGAAGGACGCTCAAATTATACTTTTAGTAAATTGTCAGTACTTTTTCTCACAATTATTTTTGGCTATTCTATTCTTCCAGCAAGGTTTATTTTACTTTCTGGCTTTTTCCTGATTTTACTTTCTTTATTACTTTTTGGCTTAGATATTTGGGGAGTAATGTCTCAATACTCAATTACAGTTTTCATGTTTTTTGGGGGAGTACAGTTAATGTCACTTGGTATTATTGGTGAATACATGGGAAGGATGTTCTTAACCCAAAATAATTACCCACAATATTCTGTGAAATATAAAGTTTTGAGTCATGCTGAATAGTAATATTGAGGAATACAAAGTGATGTTTGAGGCTGAAGAAAAGCTTTGGTGGTATCGTATTTTACACGAAAAAGTTTTGGCAGAAATTACTCAAAAGTATCCTGAAAATTATCAAGTAAATATCTTAGATATAGGTTGTGGAACGGGTGGATTGATGAGTTTTTTAATCAAAAAAGGATTTCAAAATATTCAAGGAATAGATTATTCTGAAGCAGCTATTTCTTTTTGTAAGGAACGAAATTTGAATGTTCGAAGATTTGATATTAACTTCTTGGATGAATTAATAATCTCAAATAAGTTTGATGTGATTATCTGTAATGATGTTTTTTACTGTTTAGAGAATGCCCAAATTGTCAATATTTTTCATGCGATACATGGTTTGCTAAAAGATGATGCCATTTTTATTTCTAATAATAATGCTTTTAATATTTTTTGGGGAACACACGATATTGCTGTTGGTGGAAAACAAAGATTTACTCTTCAAGACATTGAAGCTTTATTACCAAAAGAATTGTTGACGATTGATTATTACTCTTATTGGACATGGTTTTTATCTCCTTTAGTCTTAACGGTAAGATTAAGCCAACGATTGGGAATTGCATTAAAATTAATTGATACAAAAAATGTAGTTTCAGATGTTGAAGTACCTTCCAATTTCATCAATACCTTTTTTTATCATTTAGTGAAAATTGAAGAAAAAATACTTAAAAAAGGCTTTTTCGGAAGTTCTTTATTTATGAAGATTTCAAAGAAAAACGGGCTTGTTTCTTCATGAAATCAGCCCGTTTTGAGTAAAATTATTTTTAATGTAGTGGTAATTTTTTTATCATTCCACCTTTTACATCGTTAATACTTTGCTGTATAATGAAAGCTGATTTATCAATGTTTTCTATTTCATCTGTGAGTTTCTGAATTTCCAGACGAGTAACTACGGTATAGATTATTTCTAAATCTTCATTGAGCTGTCCTCTTTTTCCAAAGCCTCTTTTTCCATTGAAAATGGTTACTCCACGGCCTAATTTTTCAATAATTACTTTTCTGACAGCTTCGCTATGTTCTGTGATGATTGTTACTCCTGTAAATTCTTCAAGACCATGAATTAAAAAATCGATGGTTTTAGAAGCTCCCAAATAAGTAAGCATCGCATACATTGCTGTTTCAATGTTTATTAAAATTGCCGCTGCCGAGAATATAATTACGTTGATAACAATGATAACGTCACCAACACTCAATACTGTTTTACGGCTAATAAATAGGGCAAGTACTTCTGTTCCGTCTAGCACACAGCCACCACGAATGGAAAGTCCGATTCCTGCACCAAGGAAGAAACCTCCAAAAACCGCAATTAGTAGTTTATCCGTAGTAACAATTGGGAAAGAAATCAATGTCAAGCTCAGCGCCAAAAGTCCAATTGCTATTAATGTTTTTATTGCGAAAACTTTTGATACTTGAGTGTATGCCAACCAAATGAAAGGTAGGTTTACAATGATAATTAATACAGGTAAATTGATGTCTGTTAATATATTAATCAACAGTGAAATACCCGTAACGCCTCCATCTAAAAAGTCATTTGGAAGTAAGAAACCCTTAAGCCCGAAGCTTGCAGAAAGTACACCAACGATAACCAATAAAGCATCTTTGCCATATTGAAGTACTAAATTATTTTGTTGCGAAGAATTTTGTAGAATGTGTTTTGTCATAATATTAGGGGTTTAATGAGCTTATTGTGCTTATGAAAATACAAAAAACTAATAAATCAAACTACTTGACATCAATTATTACTAACGTAATTTGGATGTTTAGTACCAAAAGGAACTACAAGAAATGAATTCAGGAATTGAAGCAAGGAGAGCTTTAACCAGTTTTTCAATAGAAATGTACAGGTATAACGTATAGAGGTATGTTTTATTGTGCTTAAACAAAATAAAAGGCTTCCGATTTCTCAGAAGCCTTTTATTTAGAATAAATTATGTCAATTTATAATTGTTCAAATACTCTTTCCATGCTGATTGCATAGCCGATTTTTTCACGCAATTCAGAGATTTTTACTCTTTCTTGTTCCATTGTATCACGGTGACGAATTGTTACCGTTTCATCTTCCATCGTTTGATAATCAACTACAATACAGTAAGGAGTACCAATTAAATCTTGACGAGTATAACGTTTCCCGATTGCTCCGCCGTCATCATAAGTTGTATTGAACGAGCGTTTCAATGAATGGAAAATATCTTGTGCTTTTTCTGCTAAACCATCTTTTTTAACCAAAGGTAAAACCGCAGCTTTGATAGGAGCAACCGATGGATGGAATTTCAAATAAGTACGTTGTTTTTCAGATTCGCCTTCGCCAACAGTTTCTTCGGTATAAGCGTTACAAAGTACTGCTAAGAACAGACGGTCAGCACCTACAGAAGTTTCAACTACGTATGGAATGTAGTTTCCATAAGGTTTACCGTTTTCGTCAAGGTCGGCATCAAAATATTGTTGTTTTTTCTTTGAAAGCGTTTGGTGAGCCGTTAAGTCGAAAGCTGTTCTTGAGTGAATACCTTCCATTTCTTTGAAACCGAATGGGAATTGGTATTCAATATCCACCGCTGCGTTAGCGTAGTGAGCCAATTTTTCGTGGTCGTGGAATTTCAATTTTTCAGCAGGTAAACCAATAGCTTTATGGAATTTCAAACGAGTTTCTTTCCAAGCATTATACCATTCCATTTCAGTACCAGGGCGACAGAAAAATTGCATTTCCATTTGTTCAAATTCACGCATACGGAAAATGAAGTTACGAGCAACAATTTCGTTACGGAAAGCTTTACCGATTTGAGCAATTCCAAAAGGAATTTTCATACGACCAGATTTCTGAACATTCAAGAAATTGACAAAAATACCTTGTGCTGTTTCTGGACGTAAGTAAATCAAAGAAGCATCTTCAGAAACCGCACCAACTTGCGTAGAGAACATCAAATTAAACTGACGAACTTCTGTCCAGTTGCCAGTACCTGAAATCGGACATTTGATATTTTCATCAATAATCAATTGACGAACGCCATCCAATTCACCAGCATCTAATAATCTTGCCATTTCTTGCAACAAAGCTTTGCCTTTTTCAGGATTGCCTTCTGCTTCGTATTGTTCGGCTTTAGCTTCTAATAATTGGTCGGCACGATAACGCTTTTTAGAATCTTTGTTATCAATCATTGGGTCGTTGAATGAATCAACGTGACCAGAAGCTTTCCAAGTAAGCGGGTGCATAAAAATGGCTGCATCAATCCCAACAACGTTGTCGTTCAACATTGTCATGGCTTTCCACCACAAAGTTTTAAGATTGTTTTTCAATTCAACTCCGTTTTGACCGTAATCATAAACGGCTTGAAGACCATCATAAATTTCAGAAGAAGGAAACACAAAGCCATATTCTTTGGCGTGCGAAATGATTTCTTTTAGCGTGGAAGCAGTATCTTGTTGTTTTTGTTCAGCCATGATTTTAATTTTCTTAATCAAACATTACTCTTCAGAAAGGTAAAATTACTTCTGTTTCGCAATCATACAAAGTTATTGCTTTTCTGGGGGAATTTTGGAATAATTCATCAACTTGCTTGTCATAAATATTCAAATTCTCTCAAAATGAAATCTATGTGTATAAAAATCGTTATTTTTGTGTATAAAAACTCAGATGATTATGAGAACGAATATTGAAATAAATGATGAAATCCTCAAAGAGATAAGTCTATTAAAACCAGCTTCTTCCAAAAAAGAAATTGTTAATATCGCTTTGAAGGAGTACTTGATGTATTTAAAACGAGTGGATTTATTAGCATTAATAGACCAAGGAATTCAATGGGAAGGTGATTTAGAACAATGGAGAAGCCAATGAAACCAGCGATTATTTTTGATACTTCGGTCTGGATTCAGCTTATTCAACATAAATCAACACCACAAGCTTTGTTGCTTCGAGAGTATATTGCTGAAAATCAACTTTTGTGGCTGACACCGACAATTTTGCAAGAAATTCTTCAAGGAACAAAAAGTCTTCAAGAATTTGAAAGGTTAAAAACATCCTTACTAAGTTTTAAATGCTTGGTATTGAATCCAATTGAAATTGCCATCGAATCAGCCAATTTATATCGTTCATTACGACAAAAAGGCGTTACCATTCGTAAAGCTAATGATTGTTTGATTGCGGCTTATGCCATTCATTTTAACGTTGAAATTTGTCATCAAGATGCTGATTTCGACTTAATCGCTCAAAATTCTTCTCTGAAAATCACCCAATTTACATGACCAAATTCTTAATTCTTCGTTTTTCTTCGATTGGAGATATTATCCTCACCACGCCAGTAGTGCGTTGTTTGAAAAAACAGTATCCTGATGCCGAAGTACATTTTGTAACGAAGAAATCTTATAAAACTTTAGTAGAAAATAATCCGTACATTGATAAGTACTTTTTGTTGGAGGACAGTCTTAATGATTTGATAAAACAACTAAAGTTTGAACAGTACGACTATGTGATAGATTTGCATAATAATCTGAGAACAAGAATTATTAAATTCAGATTAGGCGTGAAATCTTATAGTTTTGATAAGTTGAACTTTCAAAAATGGCTTTTGGTAAAATTCAAAAAGAATATTATGCCAAAAGTACATATTGTAGATAGAAATTTAAAAACGATTGAGTATTTAGGCATACAAAATGATAATCAAGGGTTAGATTACTTCATTCCTGAAAAAGATATTTTACCCGCTGATTGGTTGCCCGAAAATTTCAGAAATACTTATGCAGTTTATGCTATTGGCGGACAGCACGAAACCAAGAAATTACCCTTGAATAAAATGATTGAATTGTGCAAAACTATTCAATCACCGCTGGTTTTGGTAGGAGGGAAGGAAGATGCAGCACAAGCTGAAAACTTAATTTCAGCATTGAAAAATGAAACAGGAAAATACATTTTAAATACTTGTGGAAAATGCACTTTAAACCAGTCTGCCTCGTTGATTAAAGAAGCGACGATTGTTTATACGCACGACACTGGGATGATGCACGTAGCGGCAGCTTTCAAGAAAAAAGTAATTTCTATTTGGGGAAATACTGTACCAGAGTTTGGAATGTACCCATATCAAACTAATTTTGTAGCCCTCGAAGTGAAGCACTTAGCTTGTCGCCCATGTTCAAAAATTGGCTATGACAAATGTCCGTTGGGACATTTTAAGTGCATGAATGAAATGAAATTTGAGTAAATTTGTATTGTTAAAAACAAAAGCTATGACGACACAAGAGGAATTTGCAAAACATCAAGCCATTCAAGAAAGAATGGTCTCTATTGCTCAGAAGATGCTGACAAATAAGAAAGCTTTACAAAAAGAAATTCGTGAGGATTTGAAAAATCCATTAATAAAAAACGCTATTGAAGAGCTAAAAAAACGTAATGCAAACTAATAGGAAAGAGGCTTATGAATATATTGCTTTCAAAGATGAAAACAATACATATGCTTTTGTAACAGAGCAGGGTATTGTTTATGAAGTTAAATTCAAGCAGAGTAACTATATTTTTGCAGAGAATTCAAGTTATAATCAATATACTTATGAGTTTGTAATTGAAGTAGCAGAGAATTTAACTCATAAAAAGCCTTCACTTGATTCAAGAATTCCACTAACTATAGCTTTAATCTTCCAAGATTTTTTCACTTTAAAAGAAACAATTGTTGTATATATCTGTGATAATTCAGATAGCAAAGCTACTGCTCGCAACAGAAAATTTAGCCAATGGTTTGAGCAGTATAATAAGTTGAGTTTAATGAAAATTGATTTTGTTTTTGGGACAAATTTTGAAAAATATTTTACTTCACTGATTATGCGAATTGATAATCCAAACATGGTGGAAATTATTGGAGAAATTCAAGATTTGTCCACAAACTACGAGAATAAGTAAATGTCAAAAAAAATTAACATCGGACTTGTCCAAATGTCTTGTACAGAAAATGTACAAGAAAATATGCAAAAAGCGATTCAAGGAATTCGTGAAGCGGCTCAAAAAGGCGCAAATATTGTTTGTTTACAAGAATTATTTACTTCGTTATACTTTTGTGATGTAGAAGACCACGCTAATTTTAATTTAGCAGAAGCCATTCCTGGTCCATCTACGGATACACTTTCGGCAGTCGCCAAAGAGTTGGGTGTGGTGATTATTGCTTCTTTGTTTGAAAAACGTGCCGCAGGTTTGTATCACAATACTACTGCTGTTTTGGATGCAGATGGTTCGTATTTAGGAAAGTACAGAAAAATGCACATTCCCGACGATCCAGGTTATTACGAAAAATTTTATTTTACTCCTGGTGATGCTTCGCCAGAAGATTCAGGTTATAAAGTATTTCAGACGAAATTTGCTAAAATCGGCGTGCTTATCTGTTGGGATCAATGGTATCCAGAAGCATCAAGAATTACGGCTTTGATGGGAGCAGAAGTATTGTTTTATCCAACAGCAATTGGCTGGGATACTAA
Organism: Arcicella lustrica; assembly: GCF_034930985.1. Classification (NCBI taxonomy): domain Bacteria; kingdom Pseudomonadati; phylum Bacteroidota; class Cytophagia; order Cytophagales; family Flectobacillaceae; genus Arcicella; species Arcicella lustrica. The sequence goes on along the minus strand of NZ_JAYGIM010000002.1, from coordinate 49,172 downwards.
CGAAACTGACCCGAATATCAACCGTGAACAATATAATGCTTGGCAAACCATTCAACGTTCGCATGCAGTAGCAAATGGGGTTCATGTGGTTTCCGTTAATAGAGTAGGACGTGAGGCTGACCAACAATTTTGGGGTGGAAGTTTTGTAGCAAATCCTTTTGGTACATTACTTTATTTGGGTTCGCACGAACAAGAAGAAGTGCATATTCAGGAAGTAGATTTAGCTAAAACTGAGTATTATCGTTCTACTTGGCCATATCTCAGAGACCGCCGAGTGGATAGTTATCATCCAATTACGAAAAGATTTATTGACTAATCTGAATAATATTTAATTCTATGTCGTAATAATGATAATTATCATTCTACCATTTATATAATATTCAGTACCTTTGTAAAATTCGGTAGCGAAAATAGGATAGTTTTTGTGATGATAATAAACTTTTGACCGATACTCTTTGTCCCCCAAACCACAACAATTAAATGGAAAAGCGAAATGAAAGAATTGAAGTAATGAATCACCTTGCCGTTAATATGGACGACATCGTGAACAAATACCTCATTCCGATAGATACTAACTGGCAACCTTCTGATTTTTTACCAGATGCTAGTAAGGAAACATTTTTTGATGAAGTAAAAGAACTTCAACAAGCTGCTCGTGAACTACCTTATGATTATTGGGCGGTTCTTATTGGTGATATGATTACTGAGGAAGCTTTACCTACTTATGAATCTTCTATCATGGTGGTTGAAGGTGTAGATATGATTAATGAACCACAAGGTTGGGCTAGATGGACTCGTGCTTGGACGGCTGAAGAAAATCGTCATGGAGATTTATTAAATAAGTATGTATATCTTTCTGGTCGTGTTAATATGAAAGCTGTTGAAATCTCAACGCAATACTTAATTGCTGATGGTTTTGATATTAAAACAGATGATGATCCATACAAAACTTTTGTATATACTTCTTTTCAAGAATTAGCGACCAATATTTCGCATCGTCGTACTGCTTCATTAGCTAAAAAACATGGTAATAATTCATTGTCAAAAATGTGTGCAATGATTGCGGCTGATGAAATGCGTCATCATAAAGCTTATAAAAGTTTTATCACTAGTATTTTTGAAATTGACCCTTCGGAAATGATGATTGCTTTTGCAGACATGATGAAACAAAAAATTGTAATGCCTGCTCACTTTTTACGTGAAATGAATGGCGAGAAAAGCGGTGTATATGGACATTTTTCTGATGCAGCACAAAGACTTGGTGTTTATACAGGGAAAGATTATATCGAAATTACAGATTTGTTATTGAAAGATTGGAATATCTCAACAATGACAGGTTTGAGTGGCCCAGCAGCAAAAGCACAAGACTATTTAATGCGTTTACCAGAACGTTTAACTCGTTTAACAGACAGAATCAAAGTTCCTGAACTAGAATATAAATTTAGTTGGATTCATTAAGATATTCTTTACTTAAAAAAAGCCTCAATCTTTCAGGATTTGAGGCTTTTTTATGCACTTTTTGGAAGCAAAATCTATTACTATAAAAAAAACATCCGTTCAATTCAGATAATTGATCATGAATTAAACGGATGTTCAGAATAAATATTTATTTAGGCAATAACTACTGCAATGCCTTTTTCTACATCTTGTTCAACTGTTTTATACTTGATGTTTTCTTTAATAGAGCCATCACGATATTGAACAGTTACTCTTTGATTACGGTCAGCAATTTTGATTGCTTGTCGTGGAGCAATTTTTTCAACTACTTGAGCACTCGGGTCATGATAGTCATTTTCATCGCCTCTGCCGCCAGCCAAACCGCCCAATAATGATGAAATCGCTTCATCTTTTTGTACTTGCAGTTTTGGCTGTTGTGCTTGGCGTGTCGGAGCCACAGGAGTAGATGCTTCTTGAATTTCTGGCATATCAGCTTTCATCAAGAAACTTACTGTATCTAAATTGATTCTACTCAAGAAACGTTCAAATAATTTTACCGCTTCAAATTTATAGACTAACAATGGGTCTTTCTGCTCGTAACTTGCGTTTTGAACCGATTGTTTCAAGTCGTCCATATCACGTAAATGCTCTTTCCATTCTTGGTCAATCAAACTCAAAGCGATTGATTTTTCCATTTCCTGAATCAATTTACGTCCATTAGTATCAAGTGTTTCTTGTGCATCAGCAAATAATTGAGATACCATTGTTCCACTTACTAATGGCACTTGCATACCTGCATATCCGTGAGTAATGGCTTCTTTTGCAAAAGCAACTACTTTTTCAGCCAAGCCTTTGTTTTTGATATGATATTGCTTTTCGGCAGCATCATATAAACGAGTAGTGCGTTGTTGTGTATTTAATTTGCCAATTTCTTCACGAGTAAACGGAGGTTCGATGCCCAAAATTTCAATACAACGTAATTCTAACTCATCATAACTTACGTTATTTTGGATGATTTCAGAACAAACATCATACGTATTATTAGCAATATCTAAAGCCAAACGTTCTCCGAAAAGGGCATTCTGACGACGCTTATAAATAGCATTACGTTGATAGTTCATTACGTCATCGTATTCCAAAAGACGTTTACGAATACCAAAGTTGTTTTCTTCTACTTTTTTCTGAGCTCTTTCTACCGAAGAAGTAATCATTGAATGTTGAATTACTTCGCCTTCTTCCATACCCATTCTGTCCATTACTTTTGCGATACGGTCTGAACCAAATTTACGCATTAAGTCATCTTCTAATGAAAGGAAGAATTGAGAAGAACCAACATCACCTTGACGACCCGCACGACCTCTCAACTGTCTGTCAACTCTTCGTGATTCATGTCTTTCTGTACCAACAATCGCTAAACCGCCTGATGAACGAGCTTCTGGCGATAATTTAATATCTGTACCACGACCCGCCATGTTAGTAGCAATTGTTACTTTTCCTGCTTGACCAGCTTCTGCAACGATGTCAGCTTCACGAGCGTGTTGTTTGGCGTTCAATACATTGTGTTGAATTTTACGAATCGTAAGCATACGACTTAATAATTCAGAGTTATCAACCGAAGTAGTACCCACCAATACTGGGCGACCCGCATTAACTAATTCTTGAATTTCGTCGGCTACAGCATTGTACTTTTCACGAACGGTTTTGTAAACTTTATCTTCGTGGTCGAAACGAGAAATTTTACGGTTTGTCGGAATCGTAACAACGTCTAATTTATAAATCGTCCAGAATTCACCTGCTTCCGTTTCAGCTGTTCCTGTCATACCACAAAGTTTGTGATACATTCTGAAGAAGTTTTGCAAAGTAATCGTTGCATAAGTTTGCGTAGCATCTTCAATGTTTACGCCTTCTTTTGCTTCAATCGCTTGGTGCAAACCGTCTGAATAACGACGACCTTCCATGATACGACCTGTTGATTCATCAACGATTTTTACTTTACCATCTGTTTCGTCAACGATATACTCAACGTTTTTCTCAAATAAAGTAAAAGCTTTCAACAACTGGCTAACCGTATGAATGCGTTGTGTTTTGGCAGAATAATCACGAATTAAAGCTTCTTTCTTGATTAAACGTTCTTGTTCTGTGATGCCAACTGCTTGTTCGATTTGATTCAAATCAACAGAAAGGTCAGGAATAACGAAGAAATCAGGATTTTCAACCATGCGAGTCATAAAGTTCAGACCTTTTTCGGTCATCTCTACTTGGTTGTTTTTTTCTTCAATCGTAAACATCAACGGAGCATCAGCTTCTGGCATTAATTTTTGATTATCAGCCAAATAAATATTTTCCGTTTCTTGTAAAATCTGTTTGATACCTGTTTCCGACAAGTATTTAATTACTGGTCTTGCTTTTGGTAAACCTCTGAATGCACGGAAAAGCGCTAACCCACCATCTTTTTTGTTACCAGCCGCAATCAATTTTTTAGCTTCTACCAAAAAGTCTTGTACCAATTTCTTTTGTTGCTCAACCATACGAGCCACCAAAGGATTGAAAGCATCAAATTCTTGTTCATCACCACGAGCCATTGGTCCACTGATGATTAAAGGAGTACGAGCATCATCAATTAACACTGAATCGACTTCATCGACCATCGCAAAATGATGCTTGCGTTGTACTTGCTCTTCTGGTGTACGTGACATATTATCACGTAAGTAATCGAACCCAAATTCGTTGTTGGTTCCGTAAGTAATATCTGCTAAATAAGCCTGACGACGTTCTTCAGTATTAGGTTCGTGCTTGTCGATACAGTCAACAATTAAACCGTGGAATTCAAAAAGCGGGGCATTCCATTCAGAGTCACGTTTTGCTAAGTAATCGTTTACGGTTACTAAGTGTACTCCTTGTCCAGCCAAAGCATTCAAATAAGATGGTAGAGTAGAAACCAAAGTTTTACCTTCACCCGTTGCCATTTCGGCAATTTTACCTTGATGAAGTACAACACCACCAATTAATTGAACATCGTAGTGAATCATATTCCACTCGATTTCATTACCTGCTGCAAGCCATTTGTTATGCCAAATGGCAGTATCGCCAACAATTTCAACGTTTTTCTTTTTTGCAGCGATAAATTTATCGTGAACAGTAGCCGGAACTTCTAGCTTTTTATTTTCGGTAAACCTTCGAGCAGTTTCCTTCACCACGGCAAAAGCTTTTGGAAGAATTTCGAGTAATACTACCTCTAATTGTTTATCACGATCAAGCTGTAATTTATCAATTTGATTGAAAATCGTTTCTTTAGCATCAACAGACATCTCTTGATTGGCTTCTACTTCTAATTTTAAATCAGAAATATCAGCATCAATTTTAGCAAGGTTTTTCTGTATAATTGCCTTTAGGTCAGCGGTTTGTTGACGAAGTTGTTCGTCAGAAAGATTACGAAGTGAAGCAAACTCAGCATTGGTTTTAATCACATAAGGCATCAATTCTTTGATGTCTCTTTCTGATTTTGTACCAAACAGCTTTGTTACTGCTTTTGTGATTGAATTTATCATTGTGTTGGGTTTTAATCATTTAGAAGTAATGATTGAATTAATTTCGTCAATCATTTGTATTACAAACTAAAAATAGAATACTTACAAATTTAGTTCATTCAACGCTTTTAAAAACAATTTCCTTGTAATAATATTGCAGATTGCTATTTTCTAAAATATGAAAAATAGTTGCTTTTAAAATAACGTCTTTATAATCAGTGATTTACATCGTTTATGCTTTAGTGGCAATTTCATAAGCTAAAATGAGCTTTATTCAATATATTTTAAAGATTAGTAAATGTTAACTAAAAATATAGTTTTAAAAATATTTTATCTATATTTAAACTTTGATATTAAACAACACAAGTAATGGAACAACCATATCCACGTCGCCGTCCACCTCGTCCGAAATTAAAAATGCCTTTGATTGGCAATATGCTTGGTGGTTCAGATAACTCTTCAAGTAAAGACACAGGTATTTTATCAAGTAAATTAACGCCATTGATTATTGCGGCGGTAGTAATTATTTATGGGATTGATTATTTCAGAACCAAAAATGATACTCGTAGGGTGTATCAAGGTGTTTCTGATATAAAAGAGATGGCTTGGGAAGGAAAAATTATTAAAAAGTGGGTTAATATTATTCCTCCAGACAATGAGATTCACTATGTTTTCCAACTAATTGATGCCAAAGGAGAAGTACAAACAGTAGATTTGGGAAATGAAAAAACTGGTTTAGGTGATTTTGTAATGCCCAAAAATACTTTAATCAAAAAAGCAGGAAGTTTAGACGTAACGATAAAAAGGTATTTTAAGAACGATACGACGATTGTCTTGAAGTATTAAAAAAGCTGTGAGCAATGAGCTTTGAGTTTTTGCATTAATTAAAAATATAAAAACTCAAAGCTGATAGCTCAAAGCTCAGGGCTTATAGCTAATCAAAATAAACTTCTTTGTTAGGATTATATTTGTATTCAAACATCAATTTAATTTGAGATTCAAGGTTTCTTGGTTCAGAAAGAGGAGGGAGATTTTCTAAAGAAAAATACTGAATATCAGAGGTTTCCATCGTATTTTGCGAAATCTCTCCACCAATTTTCTCGCAAAGAATAAAAAGCTTATAAACATACCAAGCTTCTGCTGGATGCGGATGATTTTTCTTATCCATCACCGCCAAAAGTCGAACGGTTTTTACATCCAAGCCAGTTTCTTCTTTTACTTCTTTTACGGCTACTTCCGAAGGAGTATAACCCACATCAGCCCAACCACCCGGTAAAGCCCAGCGGTCGTCAACCCTTTCTTTTACCATCAGAATTTCGTTTTTGTCGTTAAAAACTACTGCTCGAACATCAACTTTTGGGGTTTGATAACCATCTCTTTCCTCAGTAAATAAAGCACCAATTTTTTCAATAGGTTCGTCAGAAAGTTTACTTAGAATTTGAACACTGAGGTCAGATAATTCTTGATAACGGTCTTGATCGTAAGGACTTTGGCTATAAAATAATCCAGCTTGTGCAATTGCCTGAATTCTCTTTGCCATTGCTAACCATTCTGTGTTTTGCATGATAGGTAATGTTAAGAATAATAGTATGGATGCGTTTATAAAATTAAATAAGGATTAGCCAATCGACTAATCCTTATTTGATTTAAAAGCTTTAATTCGGCTTGGGAGCCTTATAATTTAAAGGCTTCCAAGTATTATTTTTTGAGTTGAAATCTGGGAAAACGTGATCCGGGTCTATCGTTACAGATTTCAACGGTAAGTTGGTTGTGGTTTTAAAAGTCCAAGTACCACCTCTTTGCCAAATTTCTACAGGTAATGTTACTCTTTCCTTGCTTCCACCTACCATTTCCATCTCAACAACGGCTGGCATCGCTAATTTTTCTAAATTTTCAATCACGATAATCGCTCCATTTTTTGGGTCTTGTTCGATGTATTGCACATCTTTTACAGATTGGTCAAGTTTCCACGTTTCATAAAACCAACCTCTCCAAAACCAAGATAAATCTTCGCCTGCTGCATCTTCAATCGTCTTAAAGAAATCATAAGGCGTTGGATGTTTGAAAGCCCAACGTTTGATGTATTCACGGAAAGCATAATCAAAACGTTCTTGTCCAAGTACTTGTTCACGCAAAATCTTTAAACCAATGGCTGGTTTATAATAAGCTTCATAACCCAAACCATTTGGTTGAATTACATCAGGAATATTCATGATAGGCTCAGCAGAATCTCTGAAAAGCTGTTTAGACATTTGGTGCATGTCCATTTTATTACCTTTGTATTCTCCGCTATTAAAATTATCGGTTGAATAAAAATTGATAAAAGTATTGAAACCTTCGTCCATCCAAGCAAATTTACGTTCGTTTGTACCTACAATCATCGGGAACCAGTTATGACCAAATTCATGGTCGGTTACTCCCCAGAGACTTTCAGTTTGGTCACGCATCCCACAGAAGATAATGCCCGGATACTCCATTCCACTAATTGAACCTGCCACATTGGTTGCCACTGGATAAGAATATTCGTAAAGCCATTTAGAGTAATATTCGATTGAACCTTTTACATATTCAGTTGAACGAGACCAAGCTTTATCTCCTGCTGATTCTGCTGGATATGCCGACATTGCTAAACATTTTTTGCCACTTGGTAAATTAATCTTGGCAGCATCAATGATAAATGATTTTGAACTAGCAAAAGCAACATCACGAGCATTGTTACAACGGAATTTCCAAGTAATTTTTCCTTCTTTTTTAGGACGAGAACTAGGGCTTCCTACTTCATCTTTTCCTAGAATTATTACGGTTTTATCACTATTAGATGCTTCTGCAAAGCGTTTGATTTGCTCGGCAGTCCAGCATTCATTCGGATTTATTAATTCTCCAGAACCGACAACAATATGTGAAGAAGGAACAGTTACTGCATATTCAAAATTGCCATATTCTAAGTAAAACTCGCCTGCACCTAAGTAAGGAAGTACATTCCAGCCTTCGATATCATCATAAACTGACATTCTTGGATACCACTGAGCCATTTCATAAATCGTTCCTTGGTTTACTTCTTGCGTTCCCATTCTGTCTGAACCATATTTTGGAATTTTGAAAGAATATGAAATTTTAATTTTCGTAATTCCTGTACGCTCAATAATTGGATTTGCCAATTTGATTTGCATACGAGTATCATTCACATAAAAATCAGCAGGTTTTCCGTCGATACTTACTGATTTTATTTGGTAACCACCTTCAAAACTTGTGTTTCCGAAACGTCCACCGTTGATAGGAGTGGTGAGTCCACCACGAGATTTCGTATTAAATTGATTTTGGTCTAACTGTAGCCACAAGAAATTCAGCTTATCTGGCGAAGCATTTTTATAAGTAATTTCTACATCGCCCTCAACCGTATTTTTTTCATCATCTAAAGCGATATTGATTTTATAATCGGCTGAATTTTGCCAATAAGTACTTCCCGGAGAGCCTGTTCCACTTCTTGTTGGGGTAGAAAGTGTATAATTGAACAAGGGATTGAACAAATCGTATTGACTATAATTTGATTTTTGTTGTGAAAACAGATTGCCTGAACTCAAGAGTAAGCAAGCTGCAAGGAGTATTTTTTTCATTTTTGATGAATTATGGGAAAATTATTAAATAGTTTATCTAAAGTACTTAAATGTTTGGGGTGATAAATAGCTTAAATATGATTTGGAAATCAACTATAAGACTTTAGCTTTTCTTTCATTTTCTTACTTAATGGAATATCGACATAATTTGTAATGAGCGTCGCTATTAGTATCGAAATTGGTAAAGTTATGAATAGTGCTGCAATCCAAAAATTGAGATGAAGTTTATTTACTAATATTGGTAACAAAAATTGTAACGAAATATATTGATGTGTAAGGTATAAAGCGAAGGAGATTTTTCCCAAAAATAAAGTCAATTTAGAAACGATAAAATTTAATTTATGATTGACGAAAAGTATAAATAGTGTAAAGTAAATACAAATCATTATGGCATATTCTTGATGATTGATGAAATGATGAGATCTGCCCGAATGCTCAAAAAGTAGAAATTGAGCAATCAAACACAACAGAATGATGGCATAATTGCTAATTTTCTGTTGATTATTAATATAAATTTTATAAAATACTGTTCCTGCTAAAAAGAGAGGAATGTAAGGTAATAATGGTATCCAATACAGAATTGCTTTTACAATGTTATGATTTCCCCAGAAAGAAGTGAGGATTACAATTGATATTGAAGTGATTAAACCTAAAATATTAAGCAGTTTTAATAAGTTGAATTGATATAAAAGAAGTATCAAAATATAAAAAAGCATTTCAATAATCATAGTCCAATAAGGTCCGTCAAGGTCTGGAATACCTAAATAATATTGAAACATTGTAAGGTTTCCTGCATAATTTAAAAACTCATTGATTGGATGGAAATCAAGTTTGAGTAATAAAGTTTTGCAGATAATTAACAAAAAAGTGAAAGTAACAGCACACCAATAAGTTGGATATAACCTACTTACTCTGTTAATGATAAAATCTTTACTTTTGGAGACTCTATTTAAACTCATGAAAATCACAAAGCCACTGATGATGAAAAATAAATCAACACCAGTTGTGCCTAATTTGAATCCCCATTTGGACTCTTCTCTCCCCATTGTAAAGTGAAATAGAACAACAGAGAGCGCCGCTATACCTCTCAAAGCATCAAGTTCAAGTAATCTATTATTCGTGTTTTTTGTTGTTATTCTTGAATCTTTACTATTATTAATAATCATTATTTAATTTATAAATGGGTTATGTATTGATTTGATTTTATCACTATTTACCTTTTGGAAGCAAGGTATTTATTATTCTTGCTTGATGCAATTTTCATAATTTCTTTTTTTGTTTTAATATCTTAATCGTAATATTGCGATTAAAACAAATGATTCATAATGGGAGCAACTAAAACAGACCATTTTACCGAACGCCAAAATCAGCTGGCAACACTCGCCAAAGCGATTGCACATCCCGCCAGAATCGCTATTTTGGATTATTTGATTAAAGTTGATTCTTGTATTTGTGGAGATATTGTAAATGAATTGCCACTTGCACAACCAACTGTTTCTCAACATTTAAAAGAGTTGAAAAATGCGGGATTGATAAAAGGTGATATTGAAGGAAACGCCATTTGCTACTGTATCGACGAAAATACTTGGAAGCAGTTTCAAGATATTTTAAATGCTTTTTTCAATGGATACACACCCAACGCTAAATCTTGTTGCTAAAATTTTAACCTTAATTCTTAACAAAAATGTATTCTTCAATTAAGCAAATATGTGATGAATTAATCAATTCATTTGATGCTATTCCGGAACAAAGAAAATCTTTACTTTTAAAAATCAGTAAATACATTCAATCAAAAAAAGAGGCAAATTTACCGATTGAGTTAGTTTATGTTTGTACACATAATTCAAGGAGAAGTCATTTTGGACAAGTTTGGGCTGCTGTTGCGGCATCTTATTATGGAATTGATAATGTAAAAACGTACTCTGGTGGTACAGAGGCAACGGCTTTTAATATCAATGCAATTAATGCTTTAAAAAGAATGGGTTTTGTTATCGAAAGTGATAATAAAGAAACTAATCCAGTTTACACTGTTCAGTTTGGTGTAAACGAAAGTACTGAGTGTTTTTCTAAAGTATATAACAGCGAAGCGAATCCTAAAGAACATTTTGCTGCCATCATGACTTGCTCGGATGCTGAAGAAAACTGTCCTTTTATTCCTGGAGTAGAATTGAGAATAGGCACTACTTATGACGACCCTAAAGCTTTCGACAATACGCCTCTTCAAGATGCAAAGTATGAACAACGTTCTCGTCAGATTGCACAAGAAACTCTTTTTGTCTTTTCAAATATTCAATAAATAATGTCAGCTCAATTCAATTTAGCTTTTTTAGGATTAAAAATTGGCTGATTTATAGTGTTTTTCAGCATTAAGTATTCATTTTCTTCTTTCAGTTTTTACGAGAAACCTCATTTTCTTGAAAAGAATAATTAAATACAGAATTTTTGTAAATTTGACTTTGGGCTTTATTAGATTTTGCGATTTAACGGATATTAGGAGATGATTTTTAATTTGATTGGCTTTGGGAGTGTTTTCTTTTTGCTTGGTTTAGCTATTTTCTTTCTCAAAAATCGGCATAATAATGCAGGAAGTAATCTGTATTTAGGCTTACTTTTTCTACTCCAAGCACTTAGTAATTTTCATTTCTTTATTTTTCGCCTTTCAGATTTTATAAACCATTTTCCATATCTCATCCATTTAAGTGCTGGTTTTCGGTTTCTTTGGGGTGTTTTATTGTATTTTTTTGTACAAACTTTCACGGGTAAAACGATAAAATATCAAGGCAAAACGCTCTTGCATTTTATTCCCGCCATCATTGCTACGATTTTCTTTTATGGAAAATTATTTTTTATTCCTGCTTCCGAAATTCAAGCTTATGTTGATTTAATTAAAGCCGATAAGCATCCTATCAATAGACCTTATCATCTACTTTTGTACATTTCTAATGTTGCTTATTTAGTTGCAAGCTTGGTCGAATTGCTAAAGTATCGTTTGGCTCTAACAACTTTCTTTTCAAGTATTGATAAACTTAGGTTGGTTTGGTTGTACAATGTTTTACTTTTTTTAGTGATTTTCCACTTTGTTTTACCGCTTGGTTATGGCTTATTAACTATACAATTCTTTCCTTATGTGCCTTTGATGCAATTACCTATTTTAAGTTTTGTAGCTTGGAAAGCCTATAGCCAGCCTGAACTGTTTAGTACTTTGGAAACATTTTCTGAAGTAATATCCGAAAATGAAAATAGGAAATTAGATGAACAAAAAGTGGTGGTATCATTACCTGCTTTGGATGATAGTTTTGCCAATACTTTACTTCATTTTATGCAAGAAAATAAGCCTTATTTGAATGCCGAACTTACCATTAAAATGCTTTCAGATGATTTAGGAATTCCGAGTTATCAATTATCAAAAATCTTGAATCAACATTTTCAGAAAAACTTCTTCGATTTTGTAAATACTTATCGAGTAGAAGAAGCAAAATTAAAATTAGTTTCCAGCGAATACGAGCACCTTACTTTAGAAGGAATCGGTTACGAATGTGGCTTTAATTCAAAATCTTCTTTTTACGCAGTCTTTAAAAAATACGTAAACCAAACCCCAGCCGAATACCGTAAAGAAGTACTTTTAGCAGTTTGATAAACAAACTCACTCAGAAAAATAAAAAGTAAGAAATATTGATTTTAGGGAACTAACCATCGTAAAACCGCACTTCCATTCACTCATTCACTCGAATAAGTGCAGATTTATAAGTCTGGACTCCTTAATTTTTTAGTTTCTATAGCCAATTTCTACATTTGCCACTGTTAAATCAAAATCTAAAGAGCGATTTTAATGAAAGCCCAAATCTAAAAATTGCTTATCCTAAATTTATCTTCTCATGAAAAAACGAATACTTTTCATTAGTCTATGCTTAATGATTTTAAGCTTTGGTATTCATCAGAGTAACGCTACTCTTCTGACAAAAGCCGAAACGCCTTCTTTCTGGAAGACCAGTTTTCCCCGTGGCATTAATTGGCAAAGAATGACCGACGTTGGTATTTTGGTAGTATCAACTGATGACGCTTTGTATGGATTGAATCCTGAAAATGGACAAAAATTATGGCAACATGAATTCCTGAAAAAACTGAAAGAAGAACGTTATGACCCAATTGAAAATTCGCCTTTAGTAGCTTTGGTAGATAAGCGAGGTTTGATGTCGATGGATCATGTTATTTTAGATGTAGTCTCTGGAAAAGTATTGTGTAATACAGGCGAAATGGGGTTTAGAACGGTAGAAATGCGTACAGAATTACCGCCACTCGGAGGAATACTTTTTCTAGGCTTAAATAAATATGGTAAGAAAATCATGACTTTGGTAGATGCTGGTGACGGGCATGCAAAGTTTACACAAGAATTGAAAGACTTTGGAGGAACTGAGATGTTTGCAGGTCGTCCATTTGTTATGAATGGAGATATTTTAGTGGTAAGTAATAAGGCAATCTTTCGTTTCAATGGACAAACAGGTGAAAAGGTTTGGGAGATTGAACAAAAAAGTCCGAATGCCGAAGTCATCGTTGATAAAAGTGCTGGCTTAGGTGCTAGTATGGCAAATTCTTTAAATCCTAAATTTCGTTACTTTACACAAATTCGCCCAGGTAGAGATAAAAATAGTTTTTTCTATACCAGTAAAAAGTATGTTAATAGTTTTGATTTTGCTACAGGAAAAGCCCTCTGGGCTGATCCTGTAAAAGTTGGAGGAGAAATCGTTGAAACTATTTATGATAATGGCGGATTTATTGTTGCTACCGACGACCCAGAAATTATCATGTTGGATTATCAAAACGGTACTCGTTTGTGGGGAAAAGGTCCGAAATTAAAAGGAACATTATCATTTTATAATTACTGTGACAAAGGACTTTTGATTTCGATGGAAAGTTCAAGAGGGAAAAACTCACTCAGTATTTTGGATTTGAAAACTGGTCAACACGTATTTGATAAACCCAATAAAGTAGATGGGCAAATTGTTGACTTACAACTAACACCCAAAGGTATTTTTTATCGTACTACAGAAGAAGTAAACTTTCAAAGCTTGGAAACGGGTAAAGATTTATGGGATAAATCGTTGAAGCTGAAAGAAGGAAATGTGGCTTGTCAGAAGGATTATTTACAATGGATTTATTCTGATAAGAAACTTTTTGAAGTAAATCTTCAAAGTGCAAGCATGAAAGAATTTGTTGCTGATAAAGTAAAACTGAACGAAAAAGAAGCTCCTTCAGGATTTCAAGTACGCAACGACGGTATTTTGTTGACCTCTAGTCAGAATTTAGTGAAGTTTGGTTTCGCAGGAAATGTAATGTATAGCCAATATTTTCACTCCCCAACGGCCAGCACTGCTGGAAAGATTTTCGGTGGTATCATGGCCGTTGGTGGAACTATGTTAGCGGTTGCTGCTGCGGCAAATGCAGGTTATGCAAAAGGAGCAACGGCTGGCGGAGGTAGAACTTATGAGGTTGATAGCTATATTCGTCAGCAAGAACAAGCACAACAAATGTGGTCTGCTGTGGCTTCTGCGGGTTTTGCAATGATGAACAAACGTTTTAAAGCTTCTGCGCAAACAGAAAATTATCAAGCAATTTTAACTGATGATGCCAATGACGGTTCTCAAAAAGGAGTGGGCTTGGTGAAAGTGAATAAAGACAATGGAAAGGTGGAAGCGACAGTAATTTTGGGCGATAAAAAACCAGTTTATGATTTAGATGAAATTGGTGGCTTGATGTATTATCGTTCAAAAGATAATGAGATTACGGCTTTCAAATTCTAAATGAAATAAAAGATTAAATATTTAGTGGTTAGGTTTTTAAAACTCTCGTTCAATGAGCGGGAGTTTTTTTATTGTGTAATTCAAATATTAAAACCGTAGCGGCAATCCCTTGCGGTTGCCGATGGGATGATTTATTGGAAATGTAATCGGTAACTGCAAGAGTTACCGCTACATGTTTTTTGTTTCATTTCCTCAATAAATGTTTTTCAAAGAAAGAATCATTTTTCAAAGAGTATTCCAACACCGCAGTACTGTCGCCATACATTACTTGTTGAAAAGAAAGCATATTGTGAAATTGTTTATAATCGGCTTTTACGATGGTAGTTTGTGGTTTTGAAGGTAAAATACTCTTATAAACTTGATGTAAAGTCGGTAAAGTATTCACCAAGAAAAAGGCTAATCCAAGCCAATAATAAAGCTTTCTTTTGGGAGTTTCTACAAAAACATAAGCAATCGCAACCGTCAAAATAAACATGGAAGGAACGGACGCTCTAATATTCAAATCGTTAGCAATTCCGATTTGATATAAGGGTACAATCGTCAAAAAAAGTAAAGCGACGTTGACCATTTTTGTAAATGGGTGTTCGAATTGTTTGAGGAAAAAGTACCAAATCAGGAAGTTAAAAACAATATAAAATAGATAAGTCCAATACCATTTTGCTACGCCAGCTTGCCACATAAATTGTGTGTTATCGCTGTTTACGCCTTGTGTACTGAGGAAATAAATAATCAGTGGAGTAAAACCAAGAACCAAAAATATTTTCTCAAAAATACTTTTCAGTGTAAAGAAGTTTGACCAATTATTGAAGTAATAATACAGTACAAAAGGAAAAATCCCGATACTTGCCAATGGACTCCAATACATTGTTGCCAATAACATCAGCAATATTTCATCCAAATTTACTTTCTTCAGAACATTCGCCTCCAACATAAAACAAGCTCCAAAACAGGCAGGTAAAACATGCTGTGGTGCAAGGGCAAAACCTTCCCAAAATGGTGGTCGCATCAACCAAAAATCATTCAGTTTTACATGATAAGGTGGATAAATATAAGTCTGAAAGTCAAGCCAAAGTATTACTTTATACAATAGCCAAGCATTTGAAAATAAGATAATTACAGCAATGACGGATAGACGATATTTATCAAGAAAGGTAATAGCCCAAAGGAAAACCAAGAATGCGCCTGTGGTACTCCAAGCCAAAGAAATATAGCGACAATATTCAATACCAACGATTTTTCCGAGTCCTGCTGTTGGAAGATAATAACCCAAATAATAACACATATATACCTTGAAATCAGGATAATACAGTGGCCATTTATTTTGGACAAGGTCACGGTACTTTAGGTTATTCGCCATAAAATCGACGGTTTGTTCTCTGAATTCACCGATACCAACCAGTAGATTTAGTACTAAAGCCAAAATAAAAACTAGCGAAACAGTAAACCAAGTAAGAGGAGTTTTTAAGCGACGAATATCATCAGATTGACTCTTTTTTAGATAATTGAAAACAAAAATACTAATAATTAAGCAAGCACTTATTCCAATTTCCGCCCTTACCCAAGTAAGTAAAAACAGATAAGTCGGAATCAGTAAATAGACCAGCGAACTAATTTTTAGGATTTTGATAATTTTCATGACGATAGGAAACAAGGATTATACCTTAAAATTAATCGGCAAGAATGTCTTTTCAGCATTTCGCTTACTTTTTTTATAAATTGTTGCAATGGGATTTATTTCTTTAGTCAGTAATCCCCTCAAAACCACTCCCCAATCCATCAAAAAGACAGGACAAGCTATCTAAAAGAATAGTCGTCCTATCTCTTTTGCGGTATTTTGCGTGAATTAGATGGGTTGATGTGTCTTTTTTGCGGGAAATTGCGTGAAAAAGATAGATTGTCTTATCTCCGAGATAGCTTTCCCTATCTTTTTGATGGATTTGAGGATTAAAAACCGAAGAAAACCGCAAAGGGTAATAGATTTTAGCTTTGACAAATTTTGAAATTTGTCAAAGCTCTTATTCTTACGGTTGCGGACAAAAATAGACAGGTTGGAATTCTGTGGTGCTGAAATTCAGGAAACCTGTGCTACTTATATTACTTGTCCCATCGCAGGGTCGGTAAAGCTTTCTTTGCCTGTTTCGATATGCCCTGCGTAGCGTTGTTCAAAGGTTTTATTGCCTTCTATTTTTACGGCAAAATCATACCAAGCGTGACTTTTACTGAAATCTAAAGTTACGGTTAAGCTTTTACCTTTGGCTACTTCTACTATTTTTTTGCCTGTTTTATAACTCAAATCTTCAATCACAAAACGTAGGTTTTGTGATTCATTATTCTTCAAAATCAACACGCCATTACCTGTGAAAGAATTTTTAGTAAGCTGGTTATTCTGGTAAGTCAAAGCCGTTTCCACATTCGTCTGTGCATTATTCAGTTTGAAAGACCTAAAGAAACCATTCGGGCCGTACACTTCTATTTGGGCATTTTTATCTGCCAATTCTACTAATGACCAAGTATCTTTTAACGTGTCGCCTGCCTTTACTGCATAGTTTCTGGTGCTGATTTCGTCTAAACCATTTTGTGTATAACGAGTATAAACCACAAATGCTGCTCCTGCTGATTTTGTGCCAAATGCTTTATTTCCAGCCGAAAGAGTTAGTTCAAACGTTTTTTTATCAATACTAAAACCAGCTTCAGCATACAATTCATAAGGTAAAGCGCAAGCTTTTCGAATGCCTTTTTCTTGTTTGGGCATCAAGGCGGAGGCATTGCCTAAAGTATTGGCTTCTTTGATTTCTTCGGCTGTAAGAGCCTTGAAATTAGAAGGTACATTTTTGAATTTTGCCTTATGAACACTTTCCAAAAATGGTTCTTTTGCTACAAAAGTCGGAAGAGCGATTTTCTCGCCATTGTAAGGTTTAAACACCGAAGTCAAATCACCACAAACGGTTCTTCTCCACTCCGAAATGTTTTCTTCTTTGATATTTTTCTTTGTTTTGTGGCTGAGGAATTTTTCCAAAAACTGTAAAATAGAAGTATGGTCGAAAATTTCAGAACAAATATTTCCGCCTCTGCTCCACGGCGAAGCAATCAAAAGAGGTACTCTGAAACCCAAACCTATTGCTCCGTCACGAGTATCTTTTTCTTGGTTTTTGTAGTAATCTCTTTTCTTTTCATGAGCCATATTTACTTGTTCTACCGAAACATCAATGCCTGCCGAAACTTTTCCAGTGTCAGGTTTTTGATGATGTGGCGGAAGGAAAGGAGGGACGTGGTCGAAGTAACCGTCGTTTTCATCGTAAGCCAAAATGAAAATAGTTTTCTTCCAAACTTCTGGATTTTGGGTAAGAATATCCATCGTTTCTGATAAGTACCAAGCTCCGTACCAAGGTGCGCCGGGGTGGTCTGAAAAATTTTCGGGAGCAACCAACCAAGTAACCGCAGGCAACTGATTATTCGCAACATCTTGGCGAAATTGATGCAAAACGTCACCTTTGGGTACTTCTAATTTTCGGGCAGTTCCGTTATCAGAATATTCCAATGAAGTAAGTTCATGGAAATGTGGGTCTTTGCGGTTGTTAGTAAATGCTTTTTGATGAATATTTTTTTGGAAAGTAGAAAGCTTTTCAAAATTTTCAGGCGTGTAATTCACAATATCTTCCTGAGCGATTTTTAAATAACTTTTCTTTTGTGCCAAAGCTCTTTCTGCTTTTTTCAAAGCTTCACTTCCTGCTGCAAGTGTTGGGATTTCCGCAGAAAGCTTTTCGATTTCTTTCGGTAAAAATTTCACTACTTCTTGAATATAGCGATAATATTCTGGAGAGAATTTTACTTGATATTGTTCAAACCATTCAATCGGATTGTCAGTAAAATTAGCCAACCAAGCATCGCCTTCGCCCTCTAAACCAGTAGGCAAACTGATTTCATTTTGATAGATTTTCCAAGAAATACCATTTTCTTCTAAACGTTCCGGAAAAGTTTTCCATTTTGCCCATTTGCCATAATCAAGGTCTTCGTTTTTTACATTCGCTTTTGAATCAAAAGCTTGCTTTTCACGAATTGTACCTGTCCACAAATACAAACGGTTGGGTGTTGTTCCTGTTAAAGACGAACAAAAATTTTGGTCACAAACCGTAAAAGCATCCGCCAAAGCGTAGTAAAAAGGAATGTCTTCACGGTTATAATAGCCCAAAGTCAAGGGCATATCTTTGTACTCTTTGTGACCAGATTGTTTTACATGAAGCCATTTATCGTTCTTGCCACCGTTCAAAGCATCCACTTGATTTTCCCAAGAATGTGGTAAAGAACTCATCCAAGTAGCGTTTGAGTCACGTAGATTTAGGCGAAAAGGAGCGAAAGTTTGTCCTTTTTCATTTTGTTGCAACCACACTTTATTTCTATTCGGAAGTGTAATCGCACGAGGGTCGTTGAAACCACGCACACCTTGCAAAGTACCAAAACAATGGTCGAAAGAGCGGTTTTCTTGCATCAAAATGACAATGTGTTCAGCATCCCAGAAAGTACTTCCTTCGGCAGGATTAATTGCCATTGCTTTTTGAATAGAAGCAGGTAACATTCCCAGAAAACCAGCCCCAGAGGCTAATACAGACGCTTTTTTGATAAACTCTCTCCTTGATTCCATGTGTTGATTTGTTGTTGGCTATCAGAATTCTGCTTTCAGTAATCGGAACAGATTGGCAAAACTGATTCAAATAATTAGTAAGTTGATATGGATGCAAAGATAAAGTAGGGCGGAGGATTAAACTGTACTGGTATATTATTGCTTTGTTAAGGTTAATAATTAATGTAGCTGCAAACCTTTGCGGTTGTCAAGTCGAGAATCGAATGCCATACATGAGTCATCCCGATTTTTCTCTTTTAAATGAGTTCAATGTTTTTTGGATTTATACTCGTCCTTACTTTTTGCCTTGATGCAAAAAGTAACCGCAGCGGCGGCCGCAAAAAAATCAAGAATTCCTAAACTCGCTCCGCTCAAACAGTAGGAATTCATTACCTATCAATCACAAAAGAGCGGTTGAAAAACTAATTTCGACCGCTCTTTTGTGATTCTTGACTTCTGATTAGAATTATCAGTGAAATAAATTCATAATTTATAATTCATAACTCATATCTAAACTAAGGCTTCATACAAAATCTCAACAGCATGTTTTGCTGTACGACCTGTACCATCATGAATTTGATGACGACAACTTGTTCCAGAAGCTGCAATGATTACATCTTCTCCTTGTTTACGAATGGTTGGGAAAAGTACTAATTCACCCACTTGATTCGATAGTTCAAAATGTTCTTTTTCATAACCAAAAGAACCTGCCATGCCACAACATCCAGAAGGAATAATTTGTACTTCATAGTTTTCAGGCAATGAAAGTGTTTTCTTGGCAGGAACTAAACTCGACAATGCCTTTTGCTGACAATGTCCATGTAATTTTATCAAACGTTTTTCTGTCGTAAATACTTTTTTAGAAATACGTTTTGCGTCAATTTCTTTAGCTAAAAATTCTTCTACCATGAAAGTATTTTTAGCTAAAGCTTTCGCTGCTTCTACCAAATCATCATTTACTAAATCTGGATATTCGTCACGGAAAGTAAGAATTGCCGAAGGTTCAATCCCAATCAAAGGCGTTTCTGAGTTAATAACATCTTTTAAAAGACTAACGTTTTGATTCGCCAATTTCTTAGCATCATCCAAAAGCCCTTTTGATAATTGTGGACGACCAGATTCTGCATGATTTGGAATAAGTACTTCATAACCCAAACGATTCAACAATTTTACGGTTTTGATACCGATTTCTACATCGTTATAATTCGTGAATTCATCGATGAATAAAAAGACTTGCTTTTTAGTTTCAGCAGGTTTTAATGTTACTTGATTTTTGTCAAACCACTTTTTAAAAGTAGTATTACTCAATAAAGGCATTGTTCTGTCTGGGTGAAAACCTACGACAGTATTAGCAATTTTACGAAGAGCTGGCGTATCAAAAATAAAATTATAAGCCCACGGTACGTAAGATGCTACTTTTGAAAGAGAAGAAAAATTCCCAACCATGCGGCTACGCAATGGTACACCATTTTCTTTGTAGTATTGATGTAAAAATTCCATTTTCAATTTAGCCACATCTACGTTTGATGGACATTCACCTTTACAACCTTTACAAGCTAAACACAAATCAAATACTTCTTTGATTTCTTCGTGATTGAATCGGTTCGCTTTATCAGAATGTGTTAAAAACTCACGGAGAATATTGGCTCTGGCACGAGTCGTTTCTTTTTCATTGCGAGTAGCCATATAAGACGGACACATCGTTCCGCCTGAAGCAGGCGTTTTTCTACAATCTCCCGAACCATTACATTGTTCGGCATGCTGTAAAATATCTTGGTCGTGGAAACGGAAAGTTGTTTTAAATTCAGGCGTTTGTTGCCCCGGAGTATAACGCAAAAACGTATCCATTGGCGGAGTATCCACAATTTTGTTCGGATTGAACACATTGTAAGGATCCCAAGTACGTTTTACTTCTTTCATCAATTCGTAGTTGTGGTCGCCTACCATTTGTTTGATGAACTCACCACGTAAACGTCCGTCGCCATGTTCTCCCGAAAGTGAACCTTTGTATTTTTTCACCAAAGTAGCAATCTGTTCGGCAATCAAACGGAATTGTTTATTTCCTTCAACCGTCTTCAAGTTGATAATCGGACGCAAGTGAATTTCTCCAGAACCCGCATGTGCATAATGTACCGAGTACATATTATTAGCCTCAAGAATCTCATTGAATTCACGAATAAAATCTGGCAAATCGTTTACATCAACGGCAGTATCTTCAATTACAGCTACCGCTTTTTCATCGCCCGGAAGGTTAGAAAGTAAACCCAATCCAGCTTTTCTCAGATTCCAAACCTTTTTGGTGTCTTCGCCAAATACCACTGGAAAGTGATAACCCAAGCCAGCAGCACGCATTTCTGCTTCCATTTCTTTGGCTTGTTGTTCAATAGTAGCCTTTGAATCTGAACGTAATTCTACGACCAAAATCGCACCCGGATCTCCTTGAACAAAGAAACGGTTTTGACTATGTTCAACACTTGCCTTAGTACATTCTAAAATATAATGATCCATCAACTCAGAAGCTGAAGGTTTGTATTTCAGTGCAATCAAGTTTGCCTTGAGTGATTCTTGAACATCATTGAAGTGAACGCAAACCAAACCAATTTCTTTTGGAGGTAAATCGTTCACATGTAATTTGATTTCTGTCAAGAAACAAAGAGTACCTTCTGAACCTGCAATTAACTCACAGAAATTGAAAGGTTTTCCTCCTTCGGTATAAGGCTCGCAATTCAAAAGCATATCCAAAGCATAACCCGTATTTCTTCTTTCAATACTTGGTTTGGGAAATTCATTTCTGATTTCAGCCTGATTGGTCTCGTTAGATAATACTTCATTGGTTTTCAAGTAAATTTTATCCAATAAAGTCGCCGAACCATTTTTACTTTGTGCTGACTGAACAAGATTTTTAAAAGTACTCAAATCATCATTCTTGAAAACTACATCTGTTCCATCTGCTAAAATGGCTTTTACTTCCATCAAATGGTCACGAGTAGAGCCATAAACCACCGAGTTTGAACCACAAGAATTATTGCCGACCATTCCGCCAATCATTGCACGATTAGCAGTAGATGTTTCAGGTCCAAAAAATAAACCATGTTTTTTGAGCTCAATGTTTAATACATCACGCACTACGCCCGGTTGTACTCTTACCCAATGTTCATCTTTATTTACTTCAAGAATTTTAGTGAAATTCTTAGAGACATCCACAACGATACCATTACCCACAACTTGTCCCGCTAAAGAAGTACCAGCCGTTCGAGGAATGATTGACGTTTTATTTTCACGTGCGAAATTTATTAATTTTCTAATATCCTCTATGGTCTTCGGAAGAGCTACAGCCTGAGGCATTTCTCTGTAGGCAGAGGCATCAGTTGCGTATAGCGTTCGCATAACGGTATCATAATGGAGTTCACCCTCTAATTGACTGGCAAGCTGAGAAAGTATCGTTGGATTGGTCATTTTTGGATTCTACAAAGAATAATATAGTTTTTCTAAGTTCTTATTTCAGACTTCAAATTTACCAATAAAATCAATTTGAAACGTATAAAAATATTTTATTAAGGTGTTTGTATTGAAAAAGTACAAAAATACATAGGCATAATGTTGCTAATAGATTTAACATTTTTTAACAAAAAATGCTTTGAGGGCATTATTTGAACGGTTATATCACAAACTGTGCTACATTTTAAGTTTTAAAAATAAGTAGAAGTACAATTTTTTAAGAATAAGTATGGAAATGTTGAATTAAATTTTTCCTTAAAAAAATTGAATTATAGAAACTTTTTCCTCTACTTTGCATTGATTTATTAGAGCAATTTTACATTTTTTATTGCGAAAATACCAAAGTTTCATACTTTACATCCTTTCCCTTTGAAACTTTAAAGTCGGTGATTTCCTTTCTTTCGCATGAAATTTTGTAAAGTTTCTCTTGATTTCATTAACCATTTTCAAATCTTAACAAAACCTTATGAATAATCATTTTTACAGATGGTTCTGTCGCTCTATGCGACAAGGTGCAGCATCAAACTCGCTAATTAAAGTAGTTGTGATGGCTGTTACAATGTTTGTATCTATGAGCATGAATGCTCAAGATAGAACTGTTACGGGTAAAGTAACTGAATCAGGAGATGCTTCAGGATTACCAGGCGTATCAGTTGCAGTAAAGGGTACTAATAGAGGTACTCAAACAGATGTTAACGGTACTTATAAAATCAGTGTGCCAGATAACTCTACACTAATCTTTACTTTTATTGGCTTTGCCAAACAAGAGGTTTCAGTAGGTAGTCGTTCAGTTATCAATGTTGCATTGATTTCTGAAACAAAAGCACTTGATGAGGTAGTAGTAGTAGGTTATGGTACTGTCAAAAAGAAAGATGTTACAGGGTCAGTTAGTGCAATCGGTGCTAAAGATTTCAACAAAGGTGTTGTGTCTTCTCCAGAGCAATTAATGCAAGGTCGTGTAGCGGGTGTTCAAATTACTCAAGCTAGTGGTGAACCAGGTGGAGGAATTAACGTACGTATCAGAGGTACATCTTCTGTTCGTGGTGGAAACAATCCTTTATTTGTAATTGATGGTGTACCTCTTAGTGGAGATAACACTTCAGGAGATGGTGAATCAAGCGGTGTTGGTCGTCAACCGGCAAAAAACCCTCTTAATTTCATGAACCCAGATGATATTGCCAGCATAGATATTCTTAAAGATGCTTCTGCTACTGCAATTTATGGATCTCGTGGAGCTAATGGTGTTGTGTTGATTACTACCAAAAAAGGAAAAGGAAAAGGAACTTTAGATTATAGTTACTCTCATGGTATCAGTAAAATCACTAAAAGATATGACCTTTTAAGTGCTTCTGAATATATTGCTGCTGGTGGACAAAACCAAAAAGGAACCACTGATTGGCAAAATGAAATTTTTAGAACTGCTAAGACTGACCAACACAATTTTTCTTATGGTGGTGGTGATCAATCTGGAAGTTATCGTTTTTCTTTAGGATATATGAGCCAAGAAGGTATCATTCAGAAATCTAAAATGGATAGATACAGTGTAGGTTTTAATGGAGCAAAGAAGTTCATCAATGATAAATTGACGATTGGTTCAAACTTAAACTTTGCAAGTACTCAAGATGTTGGTGTACCAGTTTCTGAAAACTCAGGTTTTACAGGAGATTTGTTAGCAGGTGTTTTGAAATCAAACCCTACTTTAGCAGTATATGGCGCAGGGGGCAAATATAATCAACCGGGTATCACTGAACCAAACCCTGTAGCTTTTTTGAATTTATCAAAAGATAATACTAATACTTTACGTGCTTTAGGTAATATCAATGCTGAATTACAACTATTTAAAGGATTGAAATTTAAAACCGTTTTAGGTTTTGATAAATCATTTTCTAGTAGAAAATCTGCTTATTCAAAAGACTTAATAATTGAAGGTGTTGGTGGTTTAGGTCGTGCTTATGTAAGAGATATTGAAACAGATAATAAACTATGGGAAAACTACTTCACGTATGAAAAAGAATTTAAAAATCTTTCATTTACAGGTTTATTAGGTTATTCTTATCAGAGTTTTGATAGATATAGCAAGCAAGTAACGGCAAGTAATTTCCGTACATCTGATTTAGATTTGATGATTAATAACTTAGGTTCTGCAGATAATTCTGCTGGAAAAGGGTCTTTGATTCAAAACTCAAATTCTGCTAAAGATGAGTTACAATCATATTTTGGACGTGTAAACTTAGCATTTGCTAACAAGTACTTATTTACAGGAACACTTCGTGTTGATGGTTCATCTAAATTTGGAGGAAACAATAAGTATGGATATTTTCCTTCATTTGCTTTCAAGTGGAAGTTGTTTGAAGAATCGTTTGTTCCAAGAGAAGTATTTTCTGATTTAGCATTTCGTGTAGGTTATGGTGTAACAGGTAATCAAGAAATCCCTCATAACCTTTATGACCGTAGAGATAGATATGATGGATGGTCTATTAATCAAAGTGCAACTAACATAGAAGGTGGTGGTCTAAATGCTGTTGCATTTAACAACCCTAACCTGAAATGGGAAACAACTACTTCTGTAAATATTGGTTTAGACTTCGCTATCTTGAAAAGCAGACTATCTGGTAGCATAGATGTATATCAAAAAAACACAAAAGATTTGTTATTCAACGTGGTATCTGCTCAGCCAGCACCAACTCCTTTCGTTTGGAAAAACTTAGATACTGATATCCAAAACCAAGGTATTGAGTTAACTTTAAACGGAACGGCTGTTGATGCAAAAGATTTCAGCTGGGAAGTTTTATTCAATGTTGCTTACAACAACAACCTAGTGAAAAACCTAAAAGGTACTTACGATACAGGTGAAATCAATGGACAAGGTTTATCTGGGGCATTTGCTCAACGTATTGCAGAAGGACAACCTTTATTTGCGTTCTTCCTTCGTCAGTTTGGTGGATTTGATGCAGCTGGAAATTCAATCTATCCTGATGGTGATGTTCAAAAGTTCTTAGATGGAAAGAGTCCACTTCCTAAAGTAACTGGAGGTTTGACAAACAATTTCAAATACAAAAACTTTGATTTGAGCGTATTCTTCAATGGTGTATTTGGAAATTATATTTATTCGAATACAGCAAATGCTTTCTTTACTCAAGGTTCTTTTGCCAATGGTCGTAATGTTGTTAAGAACGTAATTGGTAATGGTGAAGGTGCCTTAAATGCTCCTGACGTTTCAACTCGTTTCTTAGAAAAAGGTGACTTTGTTCGTTTACAAAACCTTAGTTTAGGTTACAAAGTTAAAACTGAAAGTAAAGTTATTTCAAATTTGAGAATTTTCGTAACTGGACAAAACTTGTTAACTTTTACGAATTACAGTGGACAAGATCCAGAAGTTAGTACAAATAAATCATTGAATGGTATTCCATCATTCGGGATTGATTACACAGCTTATCCAAGAGCTAGAACTTGGACAATCGGTGCAAATATTTCATTCTAATTTCAAATAATAATCTAGTATTCAAAGATGAAAAGAAATCATATATTCAAAATATTAATGACAGGAGCGAGTATTATCTCACTTTCGTCATGTACTGACTTAGTTGTTACGGAAAAAGATTCAATAGTCCGTGTTTCAACAGGTGGAAGTGTTTTTACGCCAGGTGATCCAACTGAAATGTTGGCATCTGCTTATAAAGATTTAGGAACTTACACTGATCAAGCTGGAATTTACGCATTAGGTCAGCACACATCAGCTGAGATGATTCCTCCGACCCGTGGTGTTGACTGGGGTGATAATGGTGTTTGGCGTACACTTGATGCTCATACTTGGGATGCTTCTCATACTTATGTAAGAGATGCTTGGAATAATTTGAATCAACGTGTTTATAAAGCGACTGAGATCATTGCTTCAAATCCATCTGCTTCACAAATGGCTCAAGCTAAGTTTTTACGTGCATTTAATATGTATCATGTAATGGATTTATTTGGTCAAGTACCTTTTCGTGAAGTAACTCAAGGTGTTGATGATAACCCGAAAGTAATGACTCGTTCTGAAGCTTTTGACTTTATCGTTAAAGATTTACAAGAAGCTCTTCCTGCTTTAGCTGAAGTTAAACCTTCAGCTACTAATGGAGCAGCATCGAAAGCTTCTGCTAATGCACTTTTAGCAAGATTATTCTTGAACAAAGCTGTTTACAAGTCTGCAAAACCTGAAGGTCCTTATACTTTTGATAAAGCTGATATGGATTTGGTAGCAAAATATAGTGATGCTGTAACAGCTTCTGGTTTTTCTCTTGAGAGTAGTTATTTCAAAAACTTTTCTACTGCCGCTTCTACTGAAGTTATTTTTGTGAGTTTAGAGGGTACTCCACAGAACCGTTGGTTTATGACCCTTCACTACGGTCAAAACCCATCTGGTTGGAATGGCTTTACTACTTTAGCTGATTTTTATGATAAATTTGATAAAAATGACCAACGTATTGGTGAGCCTGCAAAAGGTAATGGAAAAGAATTCTCAGGTATTGGTCGTGGTTTCTTGATTGGAACCCAAATTGATGATAATGGTAAACCTCTGATTGATACTCGTACTCAGAAAGTTCTTTCATTTACTCGTGATGTACCTTTAGCAGGTGCAGCTACTGATAAAGGAATTCGTGTTATTAAATATCACCCATCTGATGCAGGTAAATATATTTTGATGCGTTATGCAGAGGTATTTTTAGCGAAAGCAGAAGCACTTTACAGAAGTGGAAATGCTGCAGGGGCTTTATTACTTATTAATCAATTAAGAGTTGCTCGTGGAGCAAGTGCTATTGCTTCATTAACAGACCAATCTTTGTTTGACGAAATTGGTCGTGAAACTTACTGGGAAGGTGGTGCAAGAACTTATGAAGTTCGTTTTGGTAAATTCTTAACTGGAAATGGAGCTGATAAAAAAGATGCAAATCTTGTTTTGTTCCCTATTCCTTCTTCTGCAATTGTATCAAACCCGAACTTGAAGCAAAATACAGGATATTAATCAATAAGTTACTTCATAAATCAAAAATGCTCGAACTTTCGAGCATTTTTGATTTATGAAGTAACTAAAATGTTGACAAACATGAATTTGAGGAAATTTTATACTACATCTCTTTTTTTAGCATTTAGTTTTAGCATTTGGTTGCTAAGTTCTTGTTCAAATTCTTCTGAGGATACTGAAATGATATTAAGTAAGTTGGAAGATGGTCGTGCTAAAGCTCTTATAACTATTCAAGATACTTTGTTTTATCAATCTGAAAGTATTTTTACTGGTGATATAGAAATATATCCAACATCGTTTCGGCTGAATATTACTGATCAATATGAGGGAAATTTGGTTGTTTCTTTTATTACAGAGAAATGGACTAAAGATATGCCTATTGTTAAACAAGTTTTCGCAGAAAATCCTATTGTATCTAGTGTAATGATAGGTAAAATTAGAGATAAAAAACTAAGATTAGGAATAGGTTATTTGATGACTAGTGGTGAAATTACTGTGACAGATTTGAACAAAGAAAAGTGTATAATAAGTCTGAGAGGAACTATTGCTAAATATCACGAACAGCAAGATAGTAGCAAGTGGAAAGAATTTAAAGGTACCATCATCTACAAAAAACCTAAATTATTAATTCAGAACTTTGTTGATGGAAAGTCTATTTTATAAAATACATTTGTATTAACCATTTTTATCCATCAAAAATTTAATTCAATGAAGTATTTAGGCACATTTCTGATGGTGCTTTATGCCTCTTTTGTAGGCTTTGCACAAACATTAATCGAGGTGAAATCACCTGATAATCGCCTCAAATTAAATGTTTCTCTTTCACTAAAGGGAGAAATATCTTATGGTATTCATCTCAAAAATACCATTATTATCAAGCCTTCTTCGTTGGGTTTTAAATTGAATAAACCTGCTCTAACACTCAATCATTTTAGTCTGGTTTCGGCAGACACTTCCACACATTTTGATACTTGGCAACCTGTTTGGGGAGAAGTAAAATCTATTACGAATCATTACAAAGAAGTAAAACTAAACTTGAAAGCTAATCCTTCTAACGTGTTGGTAAAGGTAGTTTTCAGAGTATTTAACGATGGCATTGGATTTCGCTATGAATTTCCTGAACAAGCCAACTTCAAGCACTTTATTGTAGCCGACGAATTAACGCAATTTAATTTGGCAGGCAACAACAAAACTTTTTGGATTCCGGGAGATTATGATACCAACGAGTATTTGTACAATACCACAAAATTTAGTGAGATTCACGCTTTGCCAGCTTCAAATAAAGAAAAAGATATTGCTTTAAAATCGGTCATTGGTGATAATTTTGTTCAAACGCCTTTGATGATGAAAACGCCCGAAGGCATTTATGTAAACATTCATGAAGCGGCTTTGGTGAATTATCCAGTGATGCACTTGCAAGCGGACAGGCAAAATTTTAAACTGTTGTCGCACCTAACGCCAGATGCCGTTGGTAACAAAGCCTATTTACAAACCCCAGCCAAAACACCGTGGAGAACGATTATCATTAGCGATAAAGCAACCGATATTTTGGCTTCAAAAACCATTCTGAATTTGAATGAACCTTCTAAGATTGAAAATACTTCTTGGATAAAACCACAGAAATTTATCGGAATGTGGTGGGAAATGCACGTGGGAAAAGCTACTTGGGAAAAAGCCAGTGGAAAACACGGAGCAAATACGGAGAATGTGAAAAAATACATTGATTTCGCTGCTGATAATGGCTTTGATGGCGTTTTGGTAGAAGGCTGGAACGAAGGTTGGGAAGACTGGTTTGGTAATTGGAAAGAAGACGTTTTTGATTTCGTAACGCCTTATTCAGATTATAACCTTGATGAATTATTGGCTTATGCTAAACAAAGAGGAGTGAAAATTATCATGCACCACGAAACTTCAGGTTCAGCAATTAACTATGAACGTAGAATTGATAAAGCCTATCAGTTTTTGAATGAAAAAGGAATAAATACCGTAAAAACAGGTTATGTAGGAAGAATTATTCCAAGAGGCGAACATCATGATAGCCAATGGATGGTAAATCATTATAATCGTGTGGCTGATAAAGCGGTGGAGTATAAAATTATGTTAGAAGCACATGAGTCTTCTCGCCCGACAGGTTTACACAGAACATATCCAAACTGGCTTGCCAATGAAGCAGCTCGTGGCAATGAGTTTAACAATGCTCCCACTTTAGGTTTAGTACCCGAACATGAAACAATTTTGCCTTTTACAAGAATGATGGGGGGACCAATGGATTATACACCGGGTTTTTTCAGAATGCACTTGAATCAATTTATTCCAGAGCGTAAAACAAGAGTAAGAACAACCCTTGCCAAACAATTGGCGATGTACGTAACGATGTATAGTCCTTTGCAAATGGTGGGAGATTTACCAGAAAATTTGAAAGTTCATCCCGATGCTTTACAATTTATTAAAGATGTTCCCGTAGATTGGGATGATACCAAGATTTTGGAAGCCGAACCGGGCGATTATATTACCACTGCTCGTAAACAAAAAGGAAATGATGATTGGTTTGTAGGTGCTGTAACAGATGAAAATGCACGTATAACCAAAATTAATTTTGATTTTCTGGATAAGGGAGCAAAGTATCAAGCAATTATTTATCGTGATGTAGACAATGCTGATTGGGAAAAAAATCCAGAAGTTTATACCATCGAAAAAGTAATTGTTGATAGTAATTCAATTCTTAAAATCAATTTGGCAAAAGGCGGTGGCTGTGCTGTTAGCATTTTTAAATTATAAACTTTTAACCTATTTGCACATCAAAAATATTTTATCAATGAAAATTTTTAAAAAAATATCTTTCTTAGCTATTCTGGCAATGTGTTTTGGTTGTTCTGACAAGGGAAAAAATGCTTTGTTTGAATTAATGAAGGAAGAAGATACAGGGATTTCGTTCAATAATAAAATTGAAAATACCGAAGAGTTCAATATTTTCAATTATAGAAACTTTTATAATGGTGGCGGAGTAGCCGTTGGCGACATCAATAACGATGGTTTGCCTGATGTATTTTTTACTTCAAACATGGGAAGTAACAAGCTTTATTTGAACAAAGGAAATTTTAAATTTGAAGATATTTCTGCTAAAGCTGGTATCGAAGAAGCCGATAAATGGAATACTGGAGTTGTAATGGCTGACATCAATCATGATGGATTGTTAGATATTTATGTTTGCAATGCTGGAGTAAAGAAATATACCAAACAGCAAAAAAATGCCCTTTTTATCAATAATGGTAATCTTACTTTTACAGAATCTGCGGCGAAGTATGGCTTAGACGAAGGCGGTTACACTACGCATGCAGCTTTTTTCGACTATGATTTAGATGGTGATTTAGATTGCTATATTCTCAACAATAGTTTTATTCCTGTGAATACTTTGAACTATGCCAATAACCGTGATATGCGTGCGGAGGATTGGCCAGTGAAAGATTTCTTGAAAGGTGGCGGTGATAAATTAATGCGAAATGATGATGGACATTTTCACGATGTTTCTAAAGATACAGGAATTTATAGCAGTTTAATTGGCTTTGGTTTAGGCGTAACCGTTGGCGATGCGAACAACGATAATTATCCAGATATTTATGTTTCAAACGATTTCTATGAGAAAGATTACCTCTATATCAATCAGAAAAACGGTACTTTCAAAGAAGAAATTGAGCAACGAATGAAACACATCAGCTTGGCTTCGATGGGTGCAGATATGGCTGATGTTAATAATGATGGATTCCAAGAAATCATCACTACAGATATGCTTCCACGTGATGAGTACCGTCTAAAAACTACTTCTTCATTTGATAATCATTACGTTTTTAAACTGAAAAAAGACCGTGGTTTTTATAATCAGTTTCAGCAAAATAGTCTTCAGCTCAATAATCAAGATGGTACTTTTAGTGAAATCGCCAATTATGCTGGCGTAGGAGGAAGTGACTGGAGTTGGGGAGCTTTGATGTTTGATGCTGATAATGATGGCTACAACGATATTTATGTGTGCAACGGAATTTATAATGACGTAATCGACCAAGATTTTATTGATTTCTTCGCCAATGAATTAATTCAAGGAATGCAAGCGAGTGGTGTGAAAGAAGATATTAATAAAATTATTCAAAAAATGCCTTCTGTCCCGATTCCTAATTACTTCTTTCATAATACCAAAACCTTAAAGTTTGAAGAAAAGGGAGAGGAATTTGGTTTGGCTACTCCTTCGTTTTCAAACGGCGCTACTTATGCTGATTTGGATAATGATGGTGATTTAGATTTGGTTGTGAATAATGTAAATATGCCATGTTTTGTCTATAAAAACAATGCTGACAAAAAGGTGGAGAAAAGTCATTTTATCAAACTGCATTTAAAAGGAGAAGGTAAAAATACTTTTGCAATTGGTGCAAAAGCAGATGTTTTTGCCAATGGAATCGTACAAACCCGTTCGGTAATTCCGTCAAGAGGTTTTCAGTCGAGTACGGAATATAATTTAACTTTTGGCTTGGGAAATGTTGCTAAAATTGATTCAATAAAAATTACTTGGGCAGATTTACGAGAAAGTATCATCAAAAATCCTAAAGCAGACCAATTACTTACTTGTTCAATCAAAGATGCACAAGTCGTAAAAACAAAATCAAAAACCATTTTTCCTAAAAGCTATTTTGAAGTAGTAAATAGCACATTCGATAAACATCAAGAAGATGAGTATGTTGATTTTTATCAAGAGAAAAATCTTCCTGCTTTACTATCTAAAGAAGGCCCGAAAGCTGCTATTGGTGATGTAAATGATGATGGATTAGAAGATGTTTATATCGCAGGAGCGAAAGACCAAGCTGGGCAATTGTATTTGCAAACGAATAATGGTTTCAAAAAATCAATTCAAAAAGTATTTAATGATTTTACTTATTTTGAAGAAACAGCTGTACTCTTTTTTGATGCCGATAAAGATGAAGACTTGGATTTGTACGTAGGAAGTGGTGGAAATGAAGTACATTTTGGAGAAATAGAGTTGATTGATAAATTATACTTGAATGATGGGAAAGGCAATTTTACCTTTAATTCAAAAGCAATTCCAAGAAATGCAACCAATACAGCTGTGATTGCTCCTTACGATTTTGATAATGATGGCGACCTTGATTTATTCGTAGGAAGTAGAAGTTATGCGATGGAGTACGGAAAAAATCCACCAAGTTATTTTTATGAAAATGATGGTAAAGGTGAATTTAAAGACATTGCTCAACAAGTAAATCCAGAACTGACCGAATTAGGAATGATTCGTGATGCGTATTGGGAAGATGTGAATGGCGATAAAAAGAAAGAATTAATTGTTGTTGGAGATTGGATGTCGCCAGAGATTTTTACTTTAAAAGGGAAAAAGTTAGAGAAACTAAAAACTGGTTTAGAAGAATTTACAGGTTTTTGGGGAGCATTGAAAGTAACAGACATTGATAACGACGGTGACAATGATTTGATTTTAGGAAATATGGGCGAAAACTTTACGCTGAAAGCTTCAATGGATGCTCCTTTGAAAATTTGGGTAAAAGATTTTGATAATAATGGTTCTATAGACAAAATCATGACCAAAAGTATTGAAGGAAAAGACAAACCAGTTTTCCTGAAAAGAGAAATGGCAGAACAATTCCCAGCCTTGAAGAAACAAATTTTGAGACATTCAGAATATGCCAATAAAACGATTGAAGATTTATTTCCTAGTAATGTTTTAGAAGGAGCTTTGGTGAAAACGGTAAAAACTTGTAAATCTTCGGTGGCGATTAACGATGGAAAAGGGAATTTTACTTTAGTGAATTTACCAGAAGTAATCCAGCTTTCGTGTATTAATGCCATTGAATGCTTTGATGTAAATAATGATGGTTTGAATGACATTATTTTGGGAGGGAATTATACAGGTTTTATCCCACAATTGGGCATGATTGATGCTAGTCGTGGTAATGTTTTGCTGAACAAGGGCAAAGCTCAGTTCAAAGTATTAACAAACCAAGAAGGTGGTTTTGTGACAAATGGGGAAGTGAAGCAAATCAGTCCAATCAAGATTCAGGGAAAAGTGAACTTCCTAACTTTGTTGAATAATGAAGTGCCTAAAATATTTAAATTCAAATAGTTGCTACATTTTTTAAATATAGAAATGATGAGAAAAAACGATAATAGAATTAACCTCACCCCCAACCCCACTGTTGATAGGGAAGATTCATTCAATTTTAAGACTCCCCTCTCAACAGGAGAGGTCGGCCGCCGTTGCGGGTTGGGGGTGAGGTTCTTAATCCTCCTCTTCCTATTTTTCACCTCCTGCAAAACCAAAGAGCCTGAGACTTTTGAATTATTAAATGCTGAAAAAACAGGTATTGATTTTTCAAATGACCTAACGCCAACCAAAGATTTAAACATCTTTACTTATATGTATTTTTATAATGGCGGAGGCGTTGGTGCAGGCGATTTTAATAATGATGGAATGGTTGATTTGTGTTTTACAGCGAATCTGAAAGATAATAAAATCTACCTCAATCGTGGAGGCATGAAGTTTGAAGACATTACTGAAAAAGCAAATTTCAAAGGAGAAAAAGGTTGGTCTAATGGCGTTTCGGTAGTGGATATTAATCAAGATGGGAAATTAGATATTTACGTCAGCCAAGTAGGTGGTTTTGAAAGTTTAAAAGGACATAATTTACTCTTCGTTTGTAAAGAAATTACCAAAGATGGTATTCCTATTTATGAAGAAAAATCGAAAGAGTACGGATTGGATTTGGTAGGTTTTGGCACACAAGCGACTTTTTTTGATTATGACTTGGATGGTGATTTGGATATGTTTCAACTCAATCATTCTGTACATCAAAATGGTACTTTTGGCGTAAGAAGTACTTTTCAAGGTACTTTTCATCCTTTGGCGGGCGATAAATTTTTTAGAAATGATGATGGGAAGTATATTGAAGTAGCTGAAAAAACGGGCATTAAAAGAGACGCTTTAGGCTATGGTTTGGGTGTTGGTGTTGGTGATGTTAACTTTGACGGCTATCCAGATATGTACATTGGTAATGATTTTCATGAAAATGACTATTTGTACATCAATCAAAAGAACGGTACTTTTTTGGAAAGTATCGAAAAGTCGATGATGCACACCAGTCAGTTTTCGATGGGAATTGATGTTGCTGATATTAATAATGATATTTATCCAGAAATCATGTCTTTGGATATGTTACCATTCGACCGTGAGATTTTGAAGCGTTCGGAAGGCGAAGATTCTTATAATATTTTTCAATACAAATTAAGCTACGGCTACAATTACCAATTTGCCAGAAACAATTTGCAGTTGAATAATGGGGATGGTACTTTCTCAGAAATGGCGATGTTTGCGGGCGTGCATGCAACAGATTGGTCTTGGTCGCCTTTGTTTTTTGATTTTGAAAACGACGGTCGCAAAGATTTATTTATTTCAAATGGAATTCCGAAACGAATGAACGATATTGATTATATCAGTTTTGTTTCTGCCGAAGATATTCAGATGAAATTGGAAAGAAAAGAAATGGATGAAAGTGATATTTCATTGGTGGATAAATTGCCAGAAATAAAAATTCCCAATAAATTCTTTCAAAATAAATCAGACCTGCGTTTTGAAGACAAAGAGAACAATATTGCTAATAATCAAGACTCGTATTCAAATGGAGCGGTTTATGTTGATTTAGATAACGATGGAGATTTGGATATTGTCACCAATAATATCAATGAAAAAGCTTTTGTCTATGAAAATAAAGCCAATGAGTACGCTCCTGAAAATGCCTTTCTTCGTTTGTATTTGAAAGGTTCAGAAAAGAATTTGAATGCGATTGGTGCAAAAGTATTGGTTTTCAAAAAAGATGGAGAAACGATTTCCTATGAAAAATTTCCAGTAAAAGCTTTTCAAGCAAGTATGGAAATTCCGATGACAATTGGTTTAGGAAATAAAGCCGAAGTAGATTCTATTTATTTGATTTGGCCAGATAGAACGTTTCAAAAAATTAAACTAAAAACGGATAAAGATTCTCTTACAATTACTTATCAAAAGCATTTGCCAGTGTTTGATTATGAGCAATTCAAACATAAAACGAAGCCATTTTCTCAGTTTACAGATGTTGCAGAATCGCTAAATTTGGCGGTTTTACATCAAGAAAATGATTTTAATGAGTTTGAACGAGAAGCATTGATTCCTCATAAAATGTCATCAGAAGGGCCTGCACTAGCTGTCGCAGATATTAATCATGATGGTTTAGAAGATGTGTTTTTAGGTTCTTCAAAAACCTCAATGCCTCGTTTATTTTTACAAAATCTGAACGGAAAATTCAGAGAAAGTAAACAAGTGGTTTTTCAGAAAGACAGTATTTATGAAGAAATTGATGCAAAATGGGTAGATGTAAACAATGATACTCATCTTGATTTAGTCGTGGCAGAAGGAGGGAATGAATATTTTGGAAAATCAAATTATCTTACGCCAAGAATTTATTTGAACGATGGCAAAGGAAATTTGTCTGCCAGAGAAAATGCTTTTCAAAATATTTTTATATCAGCCTCTGCTATAGAAACGCTTGATTTTAATAAAGATGGGAAAATGGATTTATTCATTACGAGCCGTTCTGTGCCTTATTCTTACGGAAAAATTCCGTCATCATATCTTTTACAAAATGATGGAACAGGAAAATTTACAGATGTAACCGATAAGTATGCCAAAGATTTAAAGAATATTGGTTTGGTAAAAAATGCTATTTTACAAGATTTAGACAAAGATGGCGACCAAGATTTAATTTTAGCTTTAGAATGGGATGGAATCTGTGAAATGGAAAATCAACAAGGGAAATTTGTCAAAAAAATGCTGACAAAAGAAAAAGGTTGGTGGAATTTTGCAATGCCTTACGACTTTGATGGTGATGGTGATTTAGATATTTTGGCTGGAAATTTAGGACAAAATAGTAGAATCAAAGCTTCGGTAACAGAACCTGTTAGAATGTATGTAAGCGATTTTGATAAAAATGGTACAACCGACCAAGTACTGAGTTATTATTTGGGAGGAACAGAAGTAATGTTTGCCAACAAAGCCGAAACCCAAAAACAATTTCCATTTACCAAAAAGAAATTTCTTTTAGCAAAGGATTTTGCCAAAGCTCGTATAGTGGACATCGTGGGAGAAAATGAGTTAGCAAATGCTAATGTTTTTGAAGCCAATTACTTTGATAATGCCATTTTAGTAAACGATGGCAAAGGAAATTTTACCTTGCAATCGCTTCCAGAAAAAGCGCAATTATCGCCATTTTACACTGCTCAAATCATTGATGCCAATGGAGATAAATTGCCAGATGTATTGATGTTGGGGAATTTTTATGACTGCAATATTCAGATGGGACGATACGATGCCGATTATGGGACAGTACTGATAAACAAAGGAAAATGTCAGTTTGAGGTAACTAAATTGAATGGAATCAATATTAAAGGACAAGTAAAAAGTATTAAAAACATTAAAGTAGGCAAAGAAACCTTAATGATTATCGCCAGAAATAATGACAAATTAATGGTGTTGAAGAAAAGTGATTAGTAAATGGTGATTAGTATTTTTATAATCCCAGATAATAAATGAATTGTGTTGAAAATGAAGAGTCCAATTTTTCTAATCACTAATTTCTAATCACCAATCACTTCAAAAAAACTATTCAAACATCAAATACAAAGTAACGCTGTGTGCATTCAATCTTTGTATATCTCTAGCGTAGTTGTTCACACTTGGGGCAATGAACAAATTCGTTAATCCATGCGAAAATCTAAGTTCAGGCGTGAATTTAAAATACTTAAAGAATTGTTCAAAACCGATTCCGTATTCTAAAGAAAGGTCACTTGTTCTAGTATCTAATTTTCGGGTATTGTTTGCATTTTTACGAACATTGGTTTCTAGTCCAATCTTAACACCAGCATCTACATACATTCTTGAATTACCTCTTCTCATGGATTTATACTTCAATAAAATTGGTATTTCAAGCCAAGTAGATTCACGAAGCTCAGGTGGAAAGTCTGGAGAATTCGTAAAACGATAATTCAATTGACGACCATATAGTGCAATATTAATCCCAGATTTCAAATCAAAACGGTCGTTCAATTTTAAATTGACCAAACCTCCAACTTGAAATGAAAAATTCCCAGGCGAAACAATTGTAATGGCAGTATCGCCTGGAGCTTGGAAACTATTGCTATGATAAACGTTGAATCTTGATGAACCAAAACCAAACAAAAAGCCAAAATGAACGGGCTTATCATCATAATACTCATCATAAATTCGCTTGTAATCATAGTTTTGCGCATTGGCATCTATCGAAGTTACGACAGAACAAATGCCAAAAAACAAAGAAGAAAGAATTACTTTCTGCCGATATAAATAGTACTTATTCCAAAAGTGAGTGGTAAGCATTGGGTTCTGTTAAAACCTGCACGTTGGAACACTTGAATAAAATCGTTTCCATCAGGAAATGCTTGTACAGAATCGTGTAAATACGTATAAGCAGAAGTATCTTTTGAAACAATTTTACCAACTACGGGCAAGATATATTTGAAATAAAAATTATATAACTGTTTAAATGGAAATGCTGATGGCTTCGAGAATTCAAGGACAATACAAGTACCATCCTTTTTCATCACACGGCACATATCAGTTAATCCTTTTTCAAGATTCTCAAAGTTTCGTACTCCAAAACTAACGATAACAGCATCGAAAGTATTGTCTTCAAAGTTCAATCTTTCAGAATCTCCTTTTTGTAATTCAATGATTGATTCTACCCCCAATTTCTTGATTTTCTCACGACCGAAACTCAACATTCCTTCTGAAATATCTACGCCAACGATTTTTTCTGGTTTCAAAGCCAAAGCTTCAATTGCAAAATCTCCCGTTCCTGTCGCAATATCCAAAATCGTTTTTGGTTGGGCTTTTCTTAATAATTTCACAGCCTTTTTACGCCATAAAATATCAATACCACCGCTCAATAAATGATTCAAAAAATCATATTTCGGTGAAACATTATCAAACATTTGAGCTACTTGCTCTTTTTTGCTTGCATTTTGCTCTTTGTAAGGAACTACGCTCATTATGTTTTTGTACGGACAACCTTGTCCGTCGGAATAATTCTATCTTAATAATTTTACAAAATTACCATACTATCGTGAAATAACATCTTGTTTGAAAATATTGTTTCTATCATTAGTCAAAGCTTTACAGAATAATCAGTATTATTACTAAACTAAAAACAACGATGATACAACAAATTGGACTTTACTTGATGTCGTTTCTTTATACCATTGCAGGCATCAATCATTTCATAAAACCTAAATTTTACTTGGCAATTATGCCTCCATATATTCCAGCACATGGATTAATGGTCTTTTTGAGCGGATTAGCAGAAGCGATTTTAGGAGTAGCCTTACTTTTTCCAGTAACACGTACTTATGCCGCTTGGGGAATAATACTGTTATTGATAGCGGTTTTACCAGCCAATATTTTTATGATTAGTTCTGGAAAATTTACAAGAATTCCAGAATGGATTTTATGGTTACGCATTCCTTTGCAGTTTTTGCTGATTTGGTGGGCTTATGGTTATACAAAGTGAAGTGAATCAGCTGTTTATGGATGTATTAGGCTGATTTTTAGTGCATTTTTTTAAAATACATTTATTTAATTGTTTGAAAATCAACACGTTGATTTTTTCTTGTTTAAAATAAGAATTGAATGCTGAAAATAATGTTTTGTCAAATGAAAAATAATTTATATTTGATTAATAATTAACAAATAGTATTCCCTAAAACTTAATAAATCCTATGGAATTCATACATCACAACACCAAAATTAACGAAGTAGATTTTTTTACTCGTCAAGAAAAGAATCTAAAATACTTCGACTTGTTTCTGAAGGGTTATCGAACAAAGAGATTATGATACTACAATATTATTTATAACAACTACAAATCGTTAATATATTTTAATTTACACTAAACTAAATACCATGAGAACTTACTCAAAACTATTCCTAACCTTATCCACTATCTTCCTCTTTTCTTGCAAAGACGACACCATCAAACTCCTAGAAGATATGGCTGGTACTTGGAAAGTAGATGAAATTGTCTATTCAAAAACTGGGCAGACAGCTCCCGATTCTGTGGTGAAATATCCCAATAGCATTTTTCAATTGAATGAATGTGATGATTACAAAGCAAAGGTTTGTAATGGTTTTTATAATCTTCAAGGAAATGAGAAAGTCAATATACAGTACAATGCTTCATCGTCTTTTAATGAAGCATCAATATTCGTATATGAAACTACTCGTCCAAAAATTGATTTGAATGGTTCTTATACTGTGACGATAAATGATAATAACATGACACTTAAACGTTCACAAGCTTCTAATGTAACTTATCAAGGTAATTCCATTGAACTGAGATTAAAGAAATAAATGTTTCGTCCAGAAAAACCTACTCCAATATCAAAGGTGTTTTTGGTATTTTTGCAGGTTATAATCGTACAAGTGGAATTTACTGAAAGCTTTTATTTATCTTAATTTTATTGTAAATAGTTTCCAAATAAAAAACTTTTAAAATCATGATAAAAAATATTTTAACTTCAGACCTAAGCCTAATTTTATGGCAACTCTTTAATGTAATTTTATTTGGACTTTTCCTTTTCTTCATTGGAAGGTTTTTTTTGAAATCCATTAGAAAATAATACTCTCATTAGCATTGTATTTCAACATCAGTAATACCCAAGGCTATGACAAACGTGAACAAAAATATATATTTTGTACTCTGCGGATATGCAATCTGTGTTTTATTAAAGATTGCTGTTGGTCTTTACTTCAATGATAGGGAAATAGATGTATTACTCAATCAATTTAGTTGGCTTACAACTATTTTGTTTTTTATAACGATAATTTATGTCGGAAAAAATACCATAAATACGAAAAACGCTAAGTAAAGAGGCTTTTTTACGGAATTTTAAAGTTGTCACCCCAAATGACAACTTTTTTTGTGCTTTAAATTGAAACAGTATGCTTGCAGAATAAATTTAATGTTATTACTTTTACGCTTTATTGTATGCAAGCATAACAAGACACAAAGCCATTAACCATGAATAAGCAATATTCTCGTCGCAATCTTGATTTTATGTTGAAAGAAGTACTGCAAGTGGCAGAACTTACTAAGTTTTCATACTTTCAGGATTATACACCTGATATGTTCGACATGGTTTTGGATACTACCGAAGAAATTGCTGATAAAATCCTCAGAAATGCTTATGTCTCGTCTGACAGAAACCAACCTCAATTAGTTAATGGTCAAGTAAAAGTACATTCTGCGGTAAAAGATTATGTAAAAGCAATGGGCGATGCAGGAATGATTGCTGCAACCTTTGCTTATGAAAATGGCGGGCAACAATTACCTACTGTAGTCAACGCAGCGAGTGAAATGATTAGAGGTTCTGCCAATAATGCTTTCGTAATGTTTACTGGCTTAACGGCAGGTTGTGCAAATTTGATTTTTTCTTTTGGTTCGGACGAATTAAAAGAAAAATATGCCCAAAGAATGGTTACTGGAGAATGGACGGGCTCTATGTGTTTAACAGAACCTCAGGCTGGTAGTTCGCTTTCGGATGTTATTACCACCGCTTTCCCACAAAGTGACGGTACTTTTAAGATTAAAGGTCAGAAAGTATTTATCTCTGCTGGCGATCATGACATTGCCGATAACATTATTCACTTAGTATTGGCAAGAATTGAAGGTGCGCCACTTGGTACTAAAGGTATTTCTTTATTTGTTGTTCCTAAATTCAGAGCAAATACCAATGGCACTGAATTTAATGTGGATAACGATGTGATTTCTACGGGAATATATCATAAAATGGGGCAAAAAGCTACGCCCGCTATG
The DNA here is from genome assembly GCF_034930985.1 of Arcicella lustrica. Taxonomy (NCBI): domain Bacteria; kingdom Pseudomonadati; phylum Bacteroidota; class Cytophagia; order Cytophagales; family Flectobacillaceae; genus Arcicella; species Arcicella lustrica. Next base: position 7,735 of record NZ_JAYGIM010000002.1, on the reverse strand, counting down.
CACTTAACCTTCGGTGATAAAGATAATGCAATCGGATATTTAGTTGGAGAAGCCAACAAAGGACTTAGCTACATGTTTCAGATGATGAACGAAGCACGTTTAGGTGTTGGCATGGGCGGAACTTACATTGCTTCTGCCGCATATTATGCTTCGTTGGAGTATGCGAAGGAACGTCCGCAAGGAAGGAAGCTTAACAATAAAAATTTAGAAGAAGAACAGACGTACATCATTAACCATCCCGACGTAAAAAGAATGTTGTTGTTTCAAAAAGCCGTTGTTGAAGGCTCTTTGGGACTTTTATTAGAATGTTATCACTGGCAAGACATGATTCATGGGCTTGGGAAAGCCTCAGAGGAAGCTAAACCTTACCAATTAATGCTTGATTTGATGACAACCGTTGCTAAAACTTATCCAGCCGAAATGGGTATCAAAGCAGTGAATGAAGGCTTACAAGTTTTTGGCGGTTATGGTTACACAGAAGACTTTCCATTAGAACAAATGGCTCGTGATGTCAGAATTATGTCTATCTACGAAGGTACAACGGGCATACATTCTTTGAATTTGTTAGGTAGGGGAGTAACATTGAACAATGGCAAAGCACCACAGTTACTTTTCAATGAAATAATGAAGAGTATAGAGCTGGCAAATACTTTTGATGAACTAAAACCTTATGCTGAAAAGCTTGAAAAGGAGCTAGGACGTTTGCAAAAAGTAACGATGCACTTGTTAAGTATTGCTGCCAAAGGAGATAATGAGGCTTTTTTAGCAGATGCAAACCTTTACATGGAGTTTTTCGGGATTACTACTGTAGCATGGATATGGCTTAAACAAGCAATTGTAGCTAAACAAGCATTAATTACCCAAAATCTTGAAGAAAGCGAATCTTCATTTTATGAATCTAAAATTCATACGATGAAATTCTTCTATCATTATGAATTAATCAAAAATTATGCTTTGGCAACCAGATTAACAGATAATACTTTACTAACTGTCGATTCGGAAAAGCATATCGTTTTTCAATAACATTAAATTACACATACATCAAAACAAACGCATATCCCTGCTTTTTTAAGTGGGGATTTTTTATGCCTTCTTTCAATGAAGCAATTGGTGTTTTTGTCAAAGCAAAGATTAATTACAGTAAATCAAATGATAATTACATTGAAACAATAATATAGTATTATCTAGCAAAATGAAATTACAATCAAACAACAATAAGGTGCAGTTAAGCAATATTAAATTACAGTTAAACCTTTATAAGGTACAATAAAGTAAACATCAATTAAATCTAAGTAATTAGGAAGTCCAGATAAGCAAAAACTAATAATATATAAACATTATTAAAGTGCTATAAATCAATGAATAATTGCATTAAAGCAATAGATGGGTGTATCTAAGCATAGAATAATTACATTAAAACAATATACAGGTTCATAAAAGCAAAAAGTAATTACATGAAAGCAAGTAGTATGTATATTGAAGCAAATAGTAATTACATTAAAGTAGGAGGGAAGTAACAATCCCGAAGGGATGATAGGTTCTTTGAGATGAACTTTTATTCCTACATTTTCTCCCCAACCTTCAAAGCAACATTCAAAAAATTCTCAGCAGGCGGTACTGGGCAAGTAAAACTAGGATTATATGCACAATAAGGCTGGTAACAAAGATTAAAATCAATCTCAATACTTTGGTCTTTAATATCTTCCATCTTTAAATCAAGATAACGCCCTGCTCCATAAGTTTCTTTATTACTTGTTAAATCACGGAAAGGCAAAAACAGGTTTCCTTCAGGAGTTTTAAATACTTTTAATGCACATTTCTTCCCATCAATTTCAAATTTTAGGTTAGCAAAAGCTTCATATTCCTCAGTTTCTCCTCCAGTCATCGCAATTTTAATACTTTGTCCGCTAGTTAATTTATCTAAAGTAGCAACTACTTTATAAATAGGGTTTACTTCAAAATAATGTAAGCCTTTGAACTTTGTTTTATCCTCAATGGGCGAATCTTTTTCGGTTTTCAATGCCTCATCTTTGGCTTGTCTTGAAGCTAGAATCGTTTTAGCATAATCATTTGAAAGAGCCTGAGAAGCAGGTTTTTCTTGAGAATCAACAAAAGAGTAAATAATGATAGCAACTAAAATAACACTGGTAAAAACAAGGAAGAATTTATTTTTGAACATTTTCTGAGGAATTTTAAAAGGAACATGCCTGTTCTTGATAGATAAGCAAAATTAGTAAATTAACTTGCGAAAGCGATAGTTGTTATCAGTTATCTGTTAACGGTTATCAGTGAATACTCCCACTGTGACACTATTTTATAAAATAATATCAAGATTATGGGAACTACTTGTCAAAACAGCACTCTTTTAACAGATAACAGATAACAGATAACAGATAACAGATAACAGATAACAGATAACAGATAACAGATAACAGATAACAGATAACAGATAACAGATAACAGATAAAAAAATGTTCACAGGAATCATCGAAGCACTAGGCAAAGTAAACAATCTTAGCAAAGAAGGAACAAACATTACATTTACACTTACTTGTCCTTTTACCAACGAATTAAAAATAGACCAAAGTCTTGCCCACAATGGCGTATGTTTAACCGTAATTGATATTAAAGGAGAAGAATATTCGGTAACAGCCATCGACGAAACCCTTAAAAAAACCAATTTGGGCGCTTTAACAATAGGTTCAAAAGTAAATCTTGAACGATGTATGCCAGCAAATGGACGTTTCGACGGACACATTGTACAAGGACACGTTGACCAAACGGGAGTAGTTACCAACATTATTGAACAAGATGGCTCTTGGCTCTATGATTTTGAATACAGTAACGATGGACAAAACGTTACCGTTGAAAAAGGCTCAATTTGTATTAATGGAACAAGCCTTACTGTATTTAATTCAGGCATAAATACTTTCAGAGTAGCCATTATTCCTTACACTTACGAACATACCGTTTTTCATACCTTAAAAATCGGAGATGTTGTAAACCTAGAATTTGATATTGTAGGGAAGTATATCAAGAAGATGATAACACTCTAAATGCGATAGCGTATAAATACCTGTTTTAGGTGTATTAATACGCTATTTTTATTAGATTACTTTGTAGTTATTTACATTTTAGTAGTTTTGAACATTATTAACTAACCAATCATTTAAAAATATGGCAGGGAAACTTATCAAAAGAGAATCAGAAAACATCTCCAAAGGATTAGAAGATTACAAGAAAAAGCATGGAGTACATTCTCATTATGTAAGTGCATCTTTATTAGTAGCAATGCTAGAAGAAAATCCTGAAATCGTAGGTTTTAAAATTGAACATACTCATGACGAAGACGAGGTTCACCAGTTAATTATTAGCGGAGTTAACAATGATTGTGAAGTTGTTTCAACTTCTTGTATCATTGGACCACCTCCTTGTCCACCTAGATGTAAGCCTAAATTCGTTTAAACCTTTCAGAAGTGATAGACCTAATACTTTCATATATATCCTCTACCGTATTATTACTTCCTTTGATAATTGCTATTTATAGGAATAAGTACTTAACTATCGAGTTTAGAATACTTTTTCTTTATATAATAGGTGCAATTATTTATGAAGCTTTTGGAAATTATTGGTCTATAGTACTACACAAACCCAATCATTTTATAATAAATACATTTACTGTTTTTGAATGTATCATGATTGGGTTTATGTACAACCAAGTTTTTAGGGGGAGAAAAATAAAAAAACTTACCTATGCCACTATAGGCATCTATGCAGTATTTTCTGTTATTATTTTTACAGAGCGATTGAGTTTTGAAAGATATAATGGTATGGTAAGTGCAATTTCTTGTTTACTTGTTATCACGTGGGTTTTTATCTATTTTTATCAGCTTCTACAAACTCTTCAAGTAAAGAAATTGTCAATACTACCGATGTTTTGGATAAGCGTATCGTGTTTGTTATACTTTTCTGGAACTTTGTTTTTGTTTCTTTATGGAGAATTGATTCTTTTTAATAAGAATATGGACTTGTATTTGGAGTTATGGAATATTTACTATGTATTATCATTCATCTTTAGAATCTTTTTAGCAATAGGATTATGGTTCAGCAAGACGCCTCTACAATTAAAGTCATCATCGAAGTAGGAACTATCATGATGATGACTTTTGCCACATCTATTATTCTTTTAGTATATTTTTTGCATGAACGACTGATAAAGCAGAAATTTGGAGCCTATAAATGATTTAATTGAATGAATGAGGTCAAAATCGTTATTCTAGGTACCATTGCAATGCTTTTGCCAGTTTCGGCAATTATACTTTTTGTAGTAGTATATTATCGTCGCCAAAGAATACAAAGAGCTGCACACGAAGAAGCCCTTCATCAAGCCATGCTTGAGGCAAGTGTTGGCTCTCAAGAAGTAGTTCGCCGACAAATCGGCGGAGATTTGCACGATGAAATCGGAGCATTACTTTCAGCTACAAGAATGAGTCTTTCTCAATTAAACAAGTATTCAGAGAATGAATCCAAGAGAACTTTACTGCTTGGTAGAACCGAAGAATTACTAAACGAAGCCCTTCATAATGTCAGGAGAATTTCCAAAGATTTAATGCCAAGTACTTTAGATGAATTTGGTTTGATAGAAGCTTTGAAAGATTTCTCACAGAAAATGACACTCCACACCAATCTTCCCATTCATTTTATTTGTGATATTAATGCAAGATATGATGCTAAAATAGAATTAGCACTTTATCGCTCTACACAAGAATTAGTCAACAATGCCTTAAAACATGCGGAGGCAAAGGAAATCAAAATCACTTTAACAGAAAATAAAAATACACTTAGACTAGAGGTTTCAGACAATGGAAAAGGCTTTGATTTAGAAGGAGTAAATCAACCAAGTAGAGGTATCGGAATAAAAAATATCGAAAGTCGTATGAGTCTTATCAAAGGACAACTTAAATTTGATGTTGAAATAGGAAGAGGCTCTACTTTTATCATTACGGTAGCTCTTTCTGAATCCTAAGTATTGTAAAATAGCATTGTGCTATAAACAAATATCTCTGTAAAGCTAACCATTAATGAGTAACCTAACTAAAATTAGAATTGCCGTTACCGACGACCATGCCCTTTTTCGTCGTGGACTTGTTTCATTATTAAGTCTCAATGATGATTTTGAAGTAGTACTTGAAGCATCTAATGGACAAGAATTGATAGACAATATCTCCGAAACACTTCCCAATATTGTTTTGATGGATTTGAATATGCCAATATTAGATGGCATCAGAGCTACTGAACGAATCAAAAAGCAATTTCCTAAAGTAAAGATAATCGTGATTTCGATGCACGATGAAGACAAATTTGTGACACATTTGATGTCTTTAGGAGCAAATGGCTACTTATTAAAAGATGCTCATCCCGACGAAGTAGAAAATGCCATTTATACAGTTTTCAAAGAAGACTATTATTATGGTCCATTTTTGGTAAAAGTCATGCACAACCGGATGATTAATAAGCCAGAGAAAAAAACTGAAAATCAATTAAGTATTCAAATTGGCATTTCGGATAGAGAACTAGAAGTACTTGAACATATCTGTCAGGGTACAACTACCCAAAATATTGCCGAAATGTTGTGTTTAAGTGCCAGAACCGTAGAAGGACATAGAAACCGAATTATGGAAAAAACAGGTACGAAAAACGTAGCAGGGCTAGTAGCATGGGCAGTACGAAATGGGATTTGTTAAGAGATTATTGCTCAACATTTCAGGAATACCATTCAGGCAAGTGAAATATCAATATACAATCTCTAACTTTGCGAAAAGTTTAATAGAGAGCATATTTATTATTAATTAGAAATGAAAAGCAATTTTATAGAGGAACTTCGTTGGCGTGGAATGCTTCAGGACATGATGCCCGGCACAGAAGAACAATTACAAAAAGAAATGACAGCCGCTTATATCGGCTTTGACCCTACAGCTTCATCTTTACATATCGGAAATTTAGCAACGATTATGTTGCTAAAACACTTTCAACTTTGTGGACATAAACCTATCGCATTAGTAGGAGGCGCCACCGGAATGATTGGCGACCCATCAGGAAAAGCAGCAGAACGTGAATTTCTTTCAGAAGATACACTACGCCATAATCAAGAATGTATCAAGAAGCAATTAGAAAAGTTTTTAGATTTTAGTAATATTGATAATTCAGCAGAGGTTGTTAATAATTATGATTGGTTTAAAGAATTTAGCTTTTTAGGTTTTTTGCGAGAAGCAGGTAAATATCTTTCTGTAAACTACATGATGTCTAAAGATTCTGTAAAGAAACGTTTAGAAACTGGAATTTCATTTACTGAGTTTTCATATCAATTATTACAAGGCTACGATTTTTACTGGTTATACAAAAATAAAAATGTTCGTTTACAGATGGGCGGTTCTGACCAATGGGGAAATATCACTACTGGAACAGAAATTATCAGACGTAAAGAAGGTGGTGCAGATGAAATTGAGCACAAAGCTTATGCACTGACAACACCATTAGTAACCAAAGCAGACGGAACTAAATTTGGTAAATCAGAATCTGGAAACGTTTGGCTAGATTCAACAATGACAACGCCATACCAATTCTATCAGTTTTGGTTGAATGCTATAGATGCCGATTGTGCTCGTTTGTTAAGAGTATTTACCTTGCTTTCGAAAGAAGAAATTGAGAAACTAGAAGCAGAACATGCAGAAGTACCGCATCTTCGTATCATGCAAAAAGCATTAGCAAAAGATGTAACGATAAGAGTACATTCTGAAAAAGACTACGACATAGCCGTAAAAGCTTCTGAAATTCTTTTTGGAAAAGGAACATTAGAAGTATTACAAGGAATGAGTGATGCAGATATTTTAGCCGTTTTTGATGGAGTTCCACAAACGGCGATTACGCCTGCTGATTTTGAAGCTAGTGCAACCGTGACAGATTTAGTATCTGTAGTAACCAATGCTGAAATTTATCCTTCTAAAGGAGAAGCAAGAAGAGCTATCCAAGGAAATGCACTAAGTATTAACAAAACCAAAATTGCTGACCCAAATCATACAGCTAATTTTGATTTACTAAATGGGAAATACTTATTAGTAGGAAAAGGCAAGAAAAACCACCTAATTATTGTTGGTTAAGACATATTTTGAGTAAAATAAACGAGCACTGAATCCAAAATTTAGTGCTCGTTTTGTGTTTAATAGACCTGCTTTTTATAAAAATCTTTAAGTGTTGATTTTTTTTCAAAATATTTTCAAATTTATTGAGTGTAATAATGTATTGATATTAAGTTATTTACGGATTATGTTGCGAATTATTTCAAAAAAAGATTGTAAAAATTTTTGGAAGAAGTTTGGTGGTTACGGATTAATCCTACATCTTTGCACTCCCAAACGACGCCAACGGGCTGAGGGAATAAGGGGAGATAGAGTAATTAGGAAGATAATTGCTAGCTAAATTTGGTAAGATTAAGAGATTAATTGAGCTGAGTTAAAGAGTTCTTTGAGGTATTGATAGGAATAGAGAATATTATTTTTTTTAATAGACAGGTTGTTTTTGTTATTGATTCTTTATTTAAGAATAGAGGGCATAAGAGAACAACGAAACTATAGTAAGATATTTACAATGGAGAGTTTGATCCTGGCTCAGGATGAACGCTAGCGGCAGGCCTAATACATGCAAGTCGAACGGTGATAGCAATATCATAGTGGCGCAC